>NZ_JAAVUO010000041.1:0-26495 GCF_012163165.1 Natronococcus sp. JC468 | reverse complement strand
ATATGTGGTGTTAGCAGCGATTCCGAACTCAAGTTCAGGAAACAGCAGTGACGACGCTGCGCGAGTCACCTTCGTTGCCTCAGTTGTCTCGGCCATATCGAGACAACGAGGACAACGACAATCGTCGCTTGGTCACTTCAGCAACTACTGTTTAGGGGTGGGCTTCCGCTCGCTACGTGTCATCACCTAGAAGAACGCGGACGGGCAACCGCACAACGTCGAGATCTGGGACGACAACGGCGAGGTCGTCGACGACTACGAAACCGAACTGATGGCAACTGAGGGAGCGACGCAGTCGCTCGAGATCGAGGCGGACGAGCGGATGGCCGAGTACGTCTGCGAGATCCACGCCGATTGGGGGCAGTGCGGACGCATCGAAATCGAACGTCCGTAAATCGCCTCGGGGTCGAGTGGTTCGAAAGAGTGACGCCTACGGGTGGCCTTTCGCCTCCGTTTTGCCTGCGGCGGAGTTACTCCAAGACGAGTGGAACGCTCGAGGGAAGCTCGCCCGTCTCGAGCGCTCTTGGACTCGTTCCCGGCGTCTACCGGGACGCTGCCGGAGTCGAACCAGAAACTTATACTGCGAGAGCGCCAAACGGTTCCAGGGACGGAGGGGGACTCGCGTCAGGTCACGACGGTTTCTGACACACCCCGTCTGTGTCCCTCGCGTCGAGAAACCCTCGGTCCCGTCTTTTTCGAGTAGCACGTTGAAAGTACCGTCCGCCATCAGTCCGTGATAGATGGCTTGCGACCTTTCCACGCGGGCACCCGACAGATCGCCGGGCCTGCCTTCGAGATACGAGTCTCTCTCGAGTCGCGCCGAGAGAGCATCGTCACTCCGCCAGGTGCGTATTATTTTACTTATGAGAGAGTGCGATACGATCGTAGATATAGTTTAGAAGTGGGACTACTAAGAACGATTCCGGTGATAGGCGCGGAAGTTCCGCATCCGGACGATCGGCGGTATTCGTCGATATGACGGCCGTTATTGGCCGTCCGGATGCGTACACGTTAATTGATCTTTGGGTGGCCGAGAGGGTTCATCCGAATCCGGAAAGACGGCTCGTTACTGCCTGAAGACTCAAGTTTTGACTACGAGGATTCAAATCATGGGATCCCTGACTGCTTCGGTTCGTCCTCGATAATATTGTAGAACTTGAACATAACAATATCGCTATCGAGGCAATAGACACTATCAGTTACCATATATTTACTCAGATTCCGACTTGATCGGGTTCGATCGGCAGGGGCGTCCCCGCTCGGGCGTGGGAATATTCTTCATGCTTCTCGTTTCATGGCCGACGAGAAGACAACGTGGTTTCGACTGAAGCGATAGTGCGGAGTCTCCTTCCTCGAGGAGCGACCGAGTGAGCGAGTAGAGAGTCGAAGACCATGACACAGGGAAGTTCGACACGCTCTCGCTTCGCGAGCGGTTCGACGATTCGCGGCTCAGGTTCGCGCTGGACGACTCCGAGGCGGACCCTCAGTAACCCGTCCGTGAACCGCCGATTTCGTTTTTCTCGGCGCGGTGTCGGAACCGCCGCCTCGAGCGCGGCGCTCGTCTCCCTGCCGATCTGACACGATGCGAAAAGGTTAGGCGCCGAAGGTCGCATACTCCGATCGGATGACTGCACTCTTCGACCTGTCAGACCGAGTCGCGCTCGTCACCGGCGGCGGACGCGGGATCGGACGCGCGATCGCGATCGAGCTCGCAAACGCCGGCGCGGCGGTCGTACCCTCGGCGCGGTCGACCGACGAGATCGAGGCCGTCGCCGAGGAGATTCGAGACGACGGGGGCGACGCCCTCGCCGTTCCGGCCGACGTCACCGACGCCGACGCGGTCGCGGACGCCGTCGAGCGAGCCGCGGCCGAGTTCGGGTCGATCGACGTCGTCGTGAACAACGCGGGGTTCAACCCGGACGACGCGCTCGGCCGTCCGGAGGACGTCTCGGCCGAGAGCTTCGATCGCGTGGTCGAGGTCAACCTGAACGGCGCCCACCGGGTCGCGGCCGCGGCCGCCGACGCGTTGCTCGAGAGCGACGGTGGGTCGGTGATCAACGTCGCCAGCGTCGGCGGGCTCGTCGGGCTGCCGCGACAGCACCCCTACGTCGCCTCGAAGCACGGACTCGTCGGACTCACGAAGAGCATGTCGCTGGACTGGGCGCCGGAGGTCCGCGTGAACGCGGTGGCGCCCGGGTACGTGGCGACGGAGCTCACCGAGGAGCTCCGGGAGAACGATCAGCTCCGGCGGTCGATCGTAGAGCGGACGCCCCTGGATCGCTTCGCCGAGCCGGCGGAGATCGCCGGCCCCGCAGTGTTCCTCGCGAGCGACGCCGCGAGTTACGTAACCGGAAGCGTGATCGCGGCCGACGGCGGCTGGACCGCGCGGTAGTCGCGGTTCGCCCGGCGGTTAGATATCGTACGTGCCGTCGACGAGCCGGACCGCTCGGTCGAGCAGCGCCGGGACGCCGGTTTCCATCTTCGGGTAGAGGGGGTCGTCGCTGTCGCCCGAGAGGTGCCTGGCGAAGAACATCTCGCCGAGGGCGGCCATCTTGTACGTCGCGAGGACGAGGTAGAACCGCGGCTCGTCGAACGAGAGCCCGGTGTGGCGCTCGTATCGCTCGATCAGCGCTCGCCGGGAGGGGTAGCCGTCTCGAGCCGTGATCGTCGGGTACAGCCCCGGAATCGGCGGATCCGGATCGCCCTCGTCGTACCAGAACGAAAGCATCCAGCCGAGGTCGGTGAACGGATCGCCGAGCGTCGCCATCTCCCAGTCGAAGACGGCGAGGGTCTCCGGGTCGCCGTCCGTTCCCGCCTCCGGCCGCGCGAACATCACGTTGTCGAGCTTGAAATCGCCGTGGACGAGGGTTTCGGGGTGCGTTTCGGGAACGTTCGATTCGAGCCACTCGGTGACGCGATCCAGGTCCTCGAGTGCTCGGTGCTCGGCGGTCGTCTCGAGGGCCCACTCGAACTGGCCGCGCCACCGCTCGACCTGGCGGTCGGTGAAGCCGCTGGGACGGCCGAACTCCCCGAGACCGACGGCGTCATAGTCGACGCCGTGGATCGCCGCGAGCGTCGCGACGAGTTCCTCGCCGACGGCTCGGCGCGCGTCCGGCCCGTCGAGCCAGGGCGGTTCCTCGGCGCGAATCACGTCGCCCTCGAGCCGGCGCATCACGTAGAACTCGCTGCCGAGGACGTCGCGGTCCTCGCAGGCCAGAACCGTCTCGGGGACGGGGACGTCGGTGTCCTGCAGTGCCGAGACGACGCGGTGCTCCCGCAGGACGTCGTGTGCGGTGTCGGCCGTCTCGCCCGGCGGCGGCCGTCGAACGACCAGGTCCTCGTCGTCCCACGCGACGAACAGCGTCTCGTTCGAGTGACCCTCGTCCACCCGCTCGACGTCGAGTCGGTTGGCTTCGCCGAGCGCCGCCGCGAGGTACGAGCGCAGCGATGCCTCGTCGACCAGTCGGTCGAGATAGTCATCGTCCGTCATTCTCTATCACGGTGTCTCCACGTTCGAGAGAGACCGGGTTAAGCACTTCGGCTCCCCCCCGTTTCGATTCTGCGACCCGGAGCGGTAGATATAGGTACTCGTTCCGAAATACGTGAGTATATGAGGTACGATGACTCAGACCAAGCGACCGAACTCGCGGAGCGCGCACGCGAGCTGATGGACGAGGTCGTCCTGCCGCTGGAGCGCTCCCGAGCCGGCGGCGTCACCGTTTCCAGCGGGACGGTGACCGACCTCCGCGAGGCGGCGCGGGAGTACGGCGTCTACGCGCCCCAGATCGCCGAGGAGTACGGCGGGATGGGCGCGAGCTTCCGGGACGCGCTGCCGGCCTTCGAGGAGGCGGGCCGCAGCCTCCTCGGCCCGGTCGCGATGCGGGTCGACGCCCCCGACGAGGGGAACATGCACACCCTGGAGATGTTCGGCACCGAGACCCAGAAGGAGACCTACCTCGAGCCGCTGGTCGAGGGCGAGATCGCCTCCGGGTTCTCGATGACCGAACCGATCCAGGGGGCGGGCTCCGACCCGAAGATGATCCGGACGACTGCCGAGAGAGACGGCGACGAGTGGGTGATCGACGGCCACAAGTGGTGGACGACCCAGGGCGTCGAGGCAGACGTCCTCATCGTCCTCGCGCGGACCGACGAGGACGGCCACCCCTACGAGGGCTGCTCGCTGTTTCTGGTGCCGGCCGACGCCGACGGCGTCGACGTCGTTCGAAACATTCCGCACACGGGCGGGGGGATCCGCGGCGTGTCCCACGCCGAGATCCGCTACGACGGCGTGCGCGTTCCCGACAAACACCTGCTCGGCGAGCGCAACCAGGGGTTCGTCCACGCCCAGGAACGGCTCGGCCCCGCGCGGCTGACCCACTGCATGCGCTACTCCGGGATGGCCGGACGCGCACTCGAGATCGCGAAGGCGTACACGAGCGAGCGCGAGGGGTTCGGGTCGACCCTCTCCGAGAAGGGGTCGATTCGCCACCGCATCGCCGATGCCGAGACGCGACTCCACATGGCTCGGACCGCAATCCGGGACGCGGCCGACCGGATCGCTGCCGGCGGGGAAGCGCGCGTTCCCGTCTCGATGTGCAAGGTCTTCACCGCCAACGTCGCCCAGGAGACGATCGACCTCGCCGTCCAGTGCTGTGGCGCCAACGGGATCGGTAAGGACCTGCCGCTTTCGGATTTCTACGAGTCCGTCCGCCAGTTCCGCCTGGTCGACGGCGCCGACGAGGTCCACCGACGCGTCATCGCGCGCGCCGCCTTTGAGGACGTCGACGAGGCGGAGCTGGAACCGATCACGCGGTTCGGCGAGCCGAGTCGATAGTGAGGGCGCCGACCGGAAGACTGACGGCGGATTCCCCCGAAGCGATCCTATGGGCGAGAAGAAGACCCGGCCCGAGTGGAACTTCAAAGAGCGGGACACGTACATCCTCAGCGAGCTCGCCAACGACCCGACGCTGTCGGCACAGGAGATCCGCGACCGACTCGAGTCCAAACACGACATCGAGACCTCGCGCGTCACGATCAGCGAGTCGATCCGGAAGATGCGCGAGGCGGGCGTGTTCCGCGAGGCGGTGATCCCCAACGAGGAGTTCCTGTTTTTCAGCCTGTTCGAGTACCAGTTCTTCCCGCCGAACTTCGACGCGGAGTGGCGGGACGCCCTCGAGTTCATTCAGGAAGACGAGCACACGCTCCTGTTTTTCCTGGCCGACGGGCAGTACCAGTGGAAGTCGGTGATGGTCTTTCGGGACCGAGAACAGGAGTCGAAGTGGATACACGACTTCTACAAGAACCACGGCGACCTGCTGCTCGACCTCCGAAACACCGTCGTCACGAACGTGCTGAAGTTCAACGCCGATCCGCGCATCTTCGAGTCCCTCCTCGGGGAGGAGTGAGGGCGGCGCGTGTGACGGGGATCGTTTCGACGGTCCGAGACGGTCCTACTTGCAACCAGTTCTGATTACGCTGATTTTCCTTACTGCTCGTTTGGACACAGCTGTATAGATTACGATCCGTAACTTTATGTCGGTCGGGAACGCAATTCCGATAGGGACCGCTGGTGTACAACCGTACCTCTGTAAATATCTGGGTCTCGGTTCCGCGAGACGGCGTCACGCCGGCAGTCGTCCCCTCTCGGACAGGATCGGTCGCGCTCGAGAGATCGCGTCGGTCGACGGGACGGTTCGTACTCGAATTCTGAGGTGAGAGAAGTATCATACTTTCCTGATAGGTACTCGAGAACTGCATATCGTTACAGTTGTCTGCCGGAATATTGTCCGTTCTCCCGCTTAGCGTTATCTATGTGGATATAATAGCCGCAGAAGCTGCCGATATCGATCCTATATCCGATAGATCCAGTACGAATCCTGCTTTCTAATCCGCTACCGAGAATGCCACCACTATACCGACTCATTCAGTAAATTCTCTCAGTTAGGTTCCGACAACGAATTCTCGACACCATTCTTCGAACCGATACTCGCCATAATTATAAGAATGTTTAGTAGTATCTGGAATAGTAACGTCTCTCGAGACCGCGTCGAATTGCGAGCGCGTCAAAACGACGGCGACGCGTCGCTCGAGACGATCGAACGTTCGGCGCTTCCGCCGGGATCGATCTGCCGTTCGGTTGCCCGCTCGAGCGTTCGGTCCGTCCAGACGGCGAGAAGCGTACGCGAGAGTGCGGTCGGCCCAGAGCGACTCTGTCCGCCAGCGGTGGGTTACAGAAATTCGAGGAGAAAGCCCACGACGTTAGTCGTGGGAGAAATCACGGCCCGCGAACCGGGAACGGCCACGAACGGTCCGTCGCTCGAGGCAGCGGGTCTCAGCGACGGGAATCCTCGGGTGCGTCCGTCGCCGACTCGGGAGCGTCGTCGCCGAGCGGGGTCGTACACCAGTGACAGAACTCGAGGTCGTCGTCGAGTTCCTTCCCGCAGTGCGGACAGGAGGTGGTGGCGTCTCCGTCGGCGGACTGCGTGGCCGACCGACGGTCGGCAGTCGTGGTCGGCGTTCGGGCGATTCGGTACGCGTCGAGGACGCTGAGCCCGATAACGGCGTACATCGGCGCGACGGCGAGCACCGTCTCGAGGGTCACAGTTCCGTCGATGAGCGTCTGAAAGGCCCCCTGATCGACGAAGAGGGTCGTGACGACGAGCGACGCGAGGAGCCAGCCGACGGCGCGGCGCAATCGTCGGAGGTAGAGGTGGCCCAGTCCGGTGACGAGCGCTGCGAGTAGCGCCGCGAGCCACGGTCGCTTCCGAGAGGTCGTCTGGGACATATCCTGACTAGACAGTCAGTAAGGATAAGTCCTCCCCCTTGAATCGATACTGCGACGGCGTCGACGTCCGATCCGGCGCTTCCCTCCCGGGACGGATCCCGTTTCGAGCGCGAAGCGTCGGAAACAGTGGGGAGTCCGCACACGGCCGTTGCCGGGCGACGATCGCTCGCTCTCGAGGCGGAGTCGGTCGGGGACGGAGGTCGCCGCTAGCGCAGCTCGCCCCAGGTGCCGACGAGTTCGCCGTCGACGAAGCGCCGTTGCTCGAAGCCCAGGGCGTTACACATCATCGTGTGGCCCATGAACGACAGGGCGTGGTCGGCCATGCCGAAGGGATGGAGGTACTCCTGGGACGCCGGCGGCAGCGCCGACCCGATCAGATTGATCTCGGCGTCGCCTGCCGACAGCGAGCCGGCGGCGACGCCCGCCGCGTCGGCGCCGTCCATCCGACCCGCGACCTCGCCGCCCGCGGCCTCGAAGGCGTCGTCGTCGATCACCGTGATCGGCTGGTCGGACTCGTTCGCCGAGTAGCCGATCTGCGGGCTCTTCCAGATCTCCCGCTGGATCTCCCGGAGGTCGGTCAGCAGGTGGTGATCGAAGTTCCGATCCTCGAGGTTGGCGATCGTGATCGTCGTCGATGCGATGTCCGCGGCGCTCAGCTCGGCGGCGTCGCCGACCTCGAGGACGTCGAGCAGGTAGAGCCCGGTGTCGGTCAACACGAGGTCGCCCCCGGCCTCGACGAACGCCTCGATCGCGGCGACGTAGTCGGAGTCGTCGATCCCGTCGTCGTGGGCGATCACGAGCTCGTCGTAGTGGCGCTTGCCGGAGTTGCCTTTGAGCAGGCGCCCGACGCCGACGTGGTGGACGCTGATGCCCTCGATCGAGCCGTCCTCGAGGAACGGGTCGAGGTCCTCGAAGAACGCCAGGGGGTTGACCTCGTAGTCCTGCTGGCTGTAGCCGAGGACGACCTCGGGGTCGGGATGTTCCTCGTCGCTGTCGACGACGACGATCTCGACGGCGGGTTCCCCGTCGCCGTCGTACTGGAGGGTCCACTCGCCCGCGTCGGGAGTGCTGAAGAAGAGACTCGAGGGGTCGGTCATACAACAGTCGTCGGCGTCGTGCTCCGAGAGGTCGATCTCCCGGACGCGCTCCCCGTCGGGGTCACAGAGGCGGACGACGCCGTCCTCGCCGCCGCCGGCGAGGAAACATACCGACACCGTCTGGGTGTTCTCGGCGACGTCGACGGGCGTCGGTTCGGCGCCGAGGCGGGCGGCGCGACACCGAACCTCGGTCCCGCCGTCGTCGGACGCGGAACCGTGGGATCCGTTCTCGCTCTCGCCCTTCCCCTTCGCCTTGCCCTTTCCCTTCCCGGGGCCGCCGTCGTCGGGCGTGTGCGAGAGGTCGGCCGAGGAGCGGGTAAGCGTCTCGGAGCGGACGTAGGCGACGTCGCTGCCGTCGGTGGCGACGGTCGCGTCGGTGTCCGCGGCGCATAGCTCGGCGAACTCGCGCATCGAGAGGAAGTACGCCGTCTCGAGGTGGCGCTCGACGTAGGGTCGCCAGTTCTGGAAATCGCGCAGTCCGAGTTCGGGTGCGACCGTGACGGCGCCGAGCCCGCCCCGTTCCTCCTCGATGCCGGCCCAGCCGAGCAGCCCGCCCGTGATGTTGTACTCCAGCGAGTCGTAGATCGAGCCGTAGTTCTGCAGCGTCTCGGGGACGTACTCCTCGAGGTCGGCCGTATCCCGGCCGGCCCGGATCGTGTCCTCGGCGATCGCCTCGGGCCCGCCCCAGCGGTCGGTCATGGCGTCGTTGATCCGGCGGTTGACCTCGTCCAAGTTGTGCGTGCCGTCGTGTTCGTAGGTGGCGTTGGACTCGAGGTTGAGCACCATCGAGTCGGCCCACCCCATCATGTGGTAATCACAGAGGTACTCGACGTTGTCGTAGCCCCGGAGGTGCTCGACGGCCGCGAGCGCGTCGGGGACCATGTCCTCGTAGCCGACGTCGTAGCCGGGGCGGATCCCGGGGTCGTCGGCGGGTTCGGCGGGCCAGAACGCCGGGTCGACCCACCCAATCGTCGGGTACTGGCGGTTCGTGTCCAGCCCCGTCGAGTTCCCCCGCTCGTGGCCGATCGTCGGGTCGTCTGCGCTCCCGCCGACGTGGGGCTCGCGGACGAGCCAGCCGTCGGGGTTGATGTAGACGTAGACGATCGCGATGTCGTCGAGCAGCGGGTTGAACGCCTCGGACTCGCCCTTCGCCGCGTTCTCGAGGATGCGGCTGGCGGCCTCCCGTCCCGCCTGTTCGTTGCCGTGGATCGCGACGGTGAACACGGCCTTATCCTTCTCGGCGAAGGCCTCCCGATCCTGCACGTCGTTGGTGAGTTCCGCGACGTAGATCTCGCCGAGATCGGGATCCTCTCCCGTGACGTGGTTCTCGTGTCCGGGACCGTACCCGATCCGCTCGAGGTTGACCATGTCGGGGTGTTCGGCCTCGAGGTGTTCGAGGGCCCGCCCGACCTCGCCGTGGGAGACGAAATCGCGGGCGCTCTCGACGGACGGGAAGACGTCGTACTCCTCGACGTACTCCGGATAGACCTCGTAGTCGCCGTAGGGATCGTCCAGCTTCCAGAACGGGTTCGCCCCCGGCGAGAAGTCGACGTGCTCGATCCCGCCGTCCTCGAGGGCGGCCTCGAGCTCGGCGGCGGTGAGCCTGGCGTGGGCCGCCGGGGTCGGCGCCTCCCGGTAGACGACCTTCGGGGCGCGGTCGTCCTCGTCGATCTCCCAGTCGGGTTCGCCGAACTCGTCGTAGAACGCCGCGAGGGCGTCGCCGTCGGCGAACTCGAGGACGAGCGTCGCCTCGTAGTCCTCGTCGGTCGCATTGACCGCGAACTCGGCGACGTCGGTGAGCGCGTCGTCGGTGACGTCGGCCGAGACGGTCGTCGGCAGGGCGAGCGCGGCCCCGGACGCGGCCGCGACGCTCAGAAACGTCCGTCGGTCGATTCCGCCGCCGTCGAACGCGTCGGCCTCGAGCTCGGCCGCCTCCGCGGCCGTGTACTCCTCACGTTCGTCAGTTGGTTCCGCTTCGTCGTGATGTTGATCGTGCGTCGACATGCGTTGGTCTATCTCTCTGTAAGATCCGATTCAGTACCATCACGAGTCGATTCAAAAGATCGTTCGTACCCCCAATCACTCACTGGTATGTGAATTTTTATCTACTCGGGCTGGGACTTGAGCGGGGACTGATTGGAGAGTTCGCGAGCCGCTCGTTCGGGGACAGGAGTGGGTCGACCAGGCGTCGATTGCCTCAAGGGCGACGAGAACAAGGAGCCAGCCAGCGTTCTACAGATGATAATCGAGGGACTAATCGGTAGTAATATTATGCTCGAGAGGTGATTTGTTACCGACGGTTTAGGACTCAAACATTTGAGTCAAAGATCCTGTTCTACAGCAGGGAACCCGTTCCCCTCTCGAGGGGAAATTCACAAATATAGAATAATGGTAGATGTTACACGACGGAAGGCGGTTATCGGTGTCGGCGGAGCAATCTTACTCGCTGGCTGTTCGGATGCCTCTGGCCCGAACAGTAGTGGAGACAACAGTAGTGAAGGGAATACTGAAGAAAACGATACTGATGGAAACGAGAGCGAAAACGGTGCAGGTGGTCTCAACGAGAGCGAAGACGAAGAAGGCGGAAATGAGAACAGGTCGTCAAATGAGTCTGTAGAAGAGACCGAAACCGAACCTGAAGCTGAAGAGAACGAGACGACCGAAGCCGACGAAGAGACCGAGGAAGCCGCCGAGAACGGAACCACCGAGGAAATGACGACTGAGGAGTTCGTAACGAGACTCGAGACGGCCTACAGTGGTGAGGTCGTTGAGTATGAGGAAGACGAGACACACGGCTCCTTGACCTTGAGAGCCGAAGAAGGGAATTCGACTCCCTCGACGAGCACGATGCGTGAAATCGCAGTCCCCTACAGTGCTTACGTGGAAAGCGGCAATGCGCCGTCTGAGCGGCTTGATGTCACCATCCAGAGTAATGATGGCAGTCAAGAACTCGGTACCGCTACGGTTGAGACTGAGTGGGTAGAACAGTACAATCGAGGTGAGATCTCACAAGGGCAGCTCCGAGAACGTGTCCTTGGTACCCTCGAAACTTAAGAGCATCGAGGTCTGAGAAAGAAGTGTATTTGAAAGCTGTGACTCACCTCATCGATCTGCTACTGGCTCGTTAGAGTCAGGCAGTTCAATCGTCTCTTCGTTTGGCTGTTCCGAAGCTGGTAGTGAATCACGGAAACGAGCAACGGTCGAGCGTGCCTCGGGGAGGTCTTGGTCACTCATTGAACCCAACAACGCAAGAGCACGGCGAGCACGAGTGCGCTGCCAGGACTGTTGACGGTGTTCATAGGTACGGATTCCACGTAAGAAGTCTGCCTTCGAAAACTCTGGCCAGTATGGTTTACAAAAAAAGACTGCGGCCTCGTTCCCATTTGCATGCCACGGAAGGAAGTTCGAGGTGCGTTCACCGCCCCCCGTTCTGATGATTAGGTCAACATCGCGGAGAGGGGTCGTATAGAGTTGTTTTTCGACCGTCCCGATATCGATCTCCTCTGGATCGAGGTTCCCAGATTCGACGTCTTTCGCAACACTCCGCGCAGCCTCGAGAAGTTGGGATCGGCCACCGTATGCGAGTGCGATATTGAGGATAAAGCGATCATATTCCTGTGTTTGTCTCGTTGCATACGTAATTGCCTCTTGGACGCGCTTCGGAAGCCGATCGACTGCCCCGATCGCTCTGATCTGTACTTCGTTATCATGTACACGATCAGCATCAGCAAACTCACGAAGCTTTTCAGAGAGCAGATCAAACAGTGGTTCGTTCTCTTCTGCTGGTCGATTGAAGTTTTCCGTTGAGAACGCGTACAGCGTTAGCTCTTCAACACCGATTTCCTGACACCACTCGAGGATCTGTTCCGTTGTTTTTGCCCCTGCCCGATGCCCTTGATGAGTATCATCACCTTGCTGCCGGGCGTACCGACGGTTTCCATCCTGAATCACAGCAACATGGTTCGGTGTACCCGAGACCTCCTCAGAAAGAAGCCGCTCATAGAGAATATTAGCTTGTTTCCGTAACCAGTCACTCATTATACTAAACTTGATAGTGTGACATATATAACTTGTGGTGACTCCCCTGGAGAGACGAAATTGAGACTGAGTTGCTATTTCTATTCCGTCCACTGATATGATAGCTGCGGATCAGCACTGTCTTACAAGAGAAATGTTGCTTATCATATAAGTGTAAAAACTTATTAATAACCAGGTGGCAGAAGCATTCGGATATGGATAGACGAAAGGTCCTCCTCGGTAGTGGTGCTGCAGTTACAACCCTCTTTGCTGGCTGTGCCAGTCAAACCGGAGCAGAAAACGGCGCGGATAACAAAGACAACGGTAACGCGAAAGGCAAGGAAAACAGCGAGAAAAAGAGCGAAGACAAGAAGAAAAACGGCAAACACAGCGAAGAGAAGGGCGAGAAGAAAGGTCACGAGGAACAAGAGGACAAAAAGGACGGTGGCGACAAAACGGACGAGATTCCCGGATTTGATCCCGCTGCCTGCGAGATCGACAGCGAGCTTATCCACATCAAGGAACTCTCGTGTCACGACGGGACGCTCATCGTTCGCATCGTCGTGAAAACTGAGGACCGGGAGAAACTCCTCGAGGAGCTCTCCGAACTCGCACCGGCTCTCGAACGCGGAATCACTGACGTTGAAGCGTTCTTTGCCGAGGTTGACGAGATGGAATTCACTCTCCAGAACGAATCCAAAGAGACCCTGTTTGCCATCCATCTTGATGTCATGTGGTTCCGTGAGTTCGTGAACGATAATCTGTCGAACGAGGAACTGATGGAGATGGCTCGCGAAGAGATGGAACAGGAGTAGGACACCTCGAGTCGTACGCCTGTGTTTTCCCTCGAGAGAGGATTGCTGTGTCAGATGTGTTCTAATGGCGGTGCTCGACCGACACGCCAGCCAGCGATTGCTGCAGCAATCGTCCCGATAACCACTGCAATCCCGACCGCGCTCGCATACACCCAGGGCGCAGTTTGGACAAGCCCCTCAAACCCGACAACGGCTGCTGAGAGGCGATTGAGCCCAGCGACCGCCGGTGGTGTAAGCAGTATTCCGGTCGTCCCCCCAAGAACACCGATTACGAGTCCCTGTCCGATCACCGTATAGATGAGCAGTGCTGATGACACACCCTGTGCGGTGAGCGCTGCAAACGTCTGGCGTTGCTGATAGATGACGAGTGACAGTAGCGACATTGTGAGTGCGATGCCGGCACCGATCGCGAGGACGATCAGTGCCCCTGCAGCAGCGAGGAGAATGACTTGCTCTTGTAACACGGCCGAAAGCTGCTCCTGATTCGATCGGATATCGTACTCGGGATATGCCGCTTCGAGATCCTCTTGCACGGTCTCAACATCGGCATCGTCCTCGACAGTAATCGTGATGAACGTCGCCGGCTCGGTTTGAGTCGTCCCCGTGATCTGATGGAACTCGCTGAGCGGCATCGTCACTGTTGATGCCCCCAACATCTGTTCGAACGTTGATGAAACGCCAACCACCGTATACTGGTTGTCCTCTGTCGCGGTGAGCGAGCCACCGACGTTGACCGTATCACCAACGGTGAGATTCTGCGTTTCAGCTGTCTCTTCGTCAATCAGGAGCTCTCGGGTCATATTTCCGTCATATGATCCGTTCGAGTAATAGGGGTCACCCGAAAGTCCCTCTCCCTCCGAGACCTGAACGGATGGCCCTCCACCTGGCAACCCGGTCGCAATGAAGGTCTGGACCTCGCTCTCCGCACCCGTTTTTATATATACGGTATCGAATGCGAGTGGAATCGCGTTCGAAACACCGTCGTGCGATCGCATCTCCGCAGAGAGATTGCGTGAATCGTAGAGTGTGTTTTCGAACCCGCCGCCATCAGCCGCCGTGATCCGGGTTTCGCCTGAGGTGACCCACAAGTCACGCTCTGCCGTCTCGAACTGTTGGTTCCCCGTCTCGAGCACACCGAGACCGGTACTGGTGAGTAGCGTTATCGCGAGCACGGCGAGTGCAACGCCAATCACTGCCAGCAGAAGCCGAAGCTTCTGCTGTCGGAACTGCGCGACAGTAAGCCGACCGGCGGTCCGAACTCGAGCGAGGCTACGGCTCATCCTGGTACGGATCCGGCTCGTCACTGCGGAACACCTCCGGAGACTCGCCGCGCAACGAGCAAGAGGACTGGTAATGACAGCAGGCCTATTAGCAGCGCAACACCGAGTCCATAGCCGAGAAACAGTGGACGAGAGACCGCTATCGGCTCAGTCGTCACCGTTCGAACCGCAATCGCATTGATGAGTCGGATACCGGCTAAGCCACCTATGGAGCCTATTATTCCCCCAAGTCCCGTCATCACGAGTGTCTGTGTCCCGATGAGCTGTAACTGGCTTCGAACTGAGACGCCCATCACAGAGAGAATCGTCAGTTGCTGACGATCCGTGACGATCTCGAGTCCCGATGTCGTGACAACGAAGAGGGTGCCAATGGACAGCGAGACGACGAACGCAGTAAGTGCGAGTGACAGGGACAACTCGGAGTTCTGTGTGTTACTCGCCATCATCTCTCCACGAGAGTTGACTGTGGACTCCGGATAGACGTCAGCAAGGTCTTCCTCAACGCTTGGCGAGTTCGTCCCGACAACGAACTGATCCGCCTGGTCGTATGATGCCGAACCAGTTACAGCCTGAAACTCGCTCAACTGAACGAGTGCTGATGGAATCCCGCCACTTGTACCCGACTGCTCGTCGATAGCTGTCACCGTAAACGAACTGTTGTCCGCAACGGTTATCGAATCACCGGGAGAGACAGCGAGCGTCTCGGCGACGCTCGGTGACAGGACGACCTCTCCAGTCCACTCCCCACTGGTGTAGTAGGGATCGTTCGGGGTAAGCAAGTCAGAATTGAGACCACTCACGCGATCGACCTCCGGAGAGTTGATAATGCCCGTGATAAGTACGAACTCGGATGTCCCGTTCGCTTCGATTTGATGGATCTGTGATAGAACCGGTGTTGACGACTCCACCTCCTCCTTTTGGCGGATTTGCGTATTCGTCTCGTGAGCTGAGCCGAACTGTGGATCGTCGGTCGCAACTAACGGGGAACTCGAACCTTCCGTCTCCGGCACGATCCAATAGTCGATATCCTCATCAGCGACGGTCGTACTTGTCGCAATGCCGACGCCAAGGCCGGTGACCATGACCAGTAACGCGATCACAACGGCTACACCAAGAACGCTAAACTGGATGCGTTGTTTTGCCGTATAGGTTGCACGTGATGCCGTTTGACGGATTGCAACAGCGATCAAGCCGAGCCACCGTGCAAGGAGGCGACGAAGGTTCATGGGGTGATCTCACCCTGTCGCGTCTGACTGGCGATGGCCCCATCCCGGAGGCGGAACAACCGATCACAGATATCCAGCGTTTCGCGGTCGTGCGACGCCAGGACGACAGCCCGGTTTTCCGCAACTCTCGTAAATTCTTGGAGTATTGTTCGGCCAGTATCCGTATCGAGTTCGCCGGTCGGTTCATCAGCGATGACGAGCTCTGGATCCGTGATCAGTGCACGAGCAATCGCGACACGTTGTTGCTCTCCGCCGCTGAGTTCCCCCGGGCGGTGCGTAATCCGGTCTCCAAGCCCAACGCGTTCAAGCAGTTCAGTCGCTCGCTGCCGGCGTTGTCGCTTGGCAACACCGAGTTCTACCAGCGGGAGTGCGACGTTTGCACGAGCAGAGAGTGAGTTGAGCAGGTGAAAGTGTTGGAAGACGATTCCGATGTGCTCGAGCCGGTGCCGCGTTCGCTCACGTCTCGAGAGTGCCGAAAGCTCTGTCCCTTGGAACGTGACGGTCCCCTCTGTCGGCTGTTCTAAGCCGGCGAGGATATGCAGCAGTGTTGATTTTCCACTCCCGCTTGGACCGGCGAGGCCAACGACTTCTCCCGTTGAGATTTCAAGCGACACGGTATCGACTGCGCTGATCGTCGGTGGCTTTGACCGTCCGAGCGCTCGCGCGATCCGTCCTGGATCGGATCCCTGGCTGTAAACTTTCCTCACATCCGTTGCGGTAACAATAGGAGACGAGGTATCGCTCTTTTTGTGTGACGGAGATGGACTGCCCATATCGATGAAGATATCTGCAGGTAAATAATTGTCCTGATATTATGGATATTAGATAGCCAAAATAAATGATGGACGTTGACGCTCTTGGGGCTCCCTGCTATTGACATCTCCCGCACCTGAAGACCCGGAACACGGATCGATCTGGTCTTTCTCACGCGCAGCTGTCCACATTCGTCATCACCCACATCTAGAGATGCCCTCTCTCAGCCATTGACACGTGTCGTGTGAACTATACCCGCCGATAAATATAAATGACATTAATGAAGATACTTACTCCGTTGCGAAGGGCCCTATCCCAAGAGAGGGCAGTCTTCTGTGAGTGTAAAAACTGTGGAAAGAAACTTTCAGAGACCGCAGATTGGTGTCATAACTGTGGCTCACAAGAAGTTGCAAGCTATGATGTTTGAAGGTTAACATCTTTTATCGAAATAGATGACGTCAGTAGACGTATGGCTACGAAGTGTGAAAATACTAAAAAATTCTGTATAGAAATCATACAATAAATGTAATCTATATCTATCATTTAGATGTAAAAACTTATTAATGACCATGGTGTTATGGTAGGTGGATATGGACAGACGAAAGGTCCTCCTCAGTAGTGGTGCCGCGTTCACAACCATCCTCGCCGGCTGTTCCAACGAGACTGGATCAGAAAACAGTGATTCGAGTGAGAACGGTGCAGCCAACGGGCAGGCTGATAACGGAAAGACGGAAGACGAGAAAAACGGTGGGGAAAAGAACGGGAACAAGGAGAAAACCGAGAAGGAAGAGAAGAACGGCGAGGATGAGAAAGAGGGTGGTGATGAACAGGAAGACGAGAAGGGCGACGAGAAAGAGGCGGACGAAATCCCCGGGTTCGACCGAGCGAAGTGCGAACTCAACAGTGATCTTATCCAGATCAAAGAACTCGCGTATCACGACCAGAAGCTCGAGGTCTGCGTTGTGGTGACGACGACCGACCGGGCTGCACTCCGTGAGGAACTTCTCGAGCTGGCCCCCGCTCTCGAGCGTGGAGTCACCGACGCGGAGGCGTTCCTCGCTGAACTCGAAGAGGTCAAGCTGACTGTCCAGAACGAGGCCAGAGAGACGATCCTCTCTGCCTATCTTGACGTCCAGTGGCTTCGTGAGTTCTTGAACGACGATATGACGAACGAAGAACTCGCCAGTAGAGTTCGTAGTCAGCTCGAACAGGAGTAAGAGCATTCGGAGTCTTCATCATTATTTCTCATGTTTTCCGTATCCCATAATTGTTATTTAGTACATGAATTATATAAATACAGATCTATCATAGTATATAGTAATTACGCTACTATAAATATGTAATATATTAACAAGATTTTTCAAGTAGTGTGCACAATACTAGATATGGCTGACGAGATCGATGCCTCAGCAGAGGTTACCAGTGATGAACTTCTGAAAGATGCTGCCGATTCCCCGGAGCAGTCTGATGAAACTGTTGGTTCGACGGATCATAACCAAGAGGCTGTGAAGCAGTCGGACCAAATTAATCGGCTGATCGCAGTACTTCGAATGAAGGGGGTCCTGTCAGAAACCGGCGTTCATTATATCAAGACTGGTGAAATGGATAAAGAGGACTTCTTTGATGGATTGATATACAAAGATGTGGAACCGTTTTTGCTGGAGATGAAAGAGAAGGGCAAGTACACAGAGGAGGATATCGATCAATGGAAGAGCTTTCTCTCTCCTGAATGATCTTTGATACAGTTATCCGCAGAAGTTCTCGAATCCATCAGGGGAAGCGGCGAATCCACGCTTCGGCGTCATCGTTCCAGTCTTGAAGGTGAGTTGAAACAGGCACAAAATCCCGACTCGGGGCGGGGTAGACGTCGACCGAATTGGCTACACTATATCGACATCGTTGAGGTCCGGATCATAGGCGCCACTGAGTGAGGGACGGTTAGCAACCTCGATCTCGCCCGAACGCAACGTCACGTCGGGCCGTCGGATCCGGACACTTGCCTTGTCATCAGCCGTGGTTACGTCATCGATGACGAAATCTTCGATGAGGATACCCGAGGGGTTCGTCTCACTGGTATACGTACACCGGAGTGTCGGGGCGACAACGTTCGGTCCACAGAAGACATCCAGATCGGTAATATAGCCACCATCGGCACCGCTATTGATTCTGACAATATCGTTCTGGGCGTCGCTGCCATCGATTTCGATCCGTTCTGCGACCGGTTCGCCACCGTTGAACCAGAGGCCGGTCCCCGGGTAGATCTGGTCGGAGGCTGCGTCGAGAACCACCCTGCAGTCGCGAGCCTCGTCATCGGCACCGATACGGAGTGTGCCGTTCCCACAGTTGACTGCTGTGGCACGTACGACGAGGTTGTTGCCCACGCTGTTGCTCACGTAAACTCCGTTATCCACGTAGTCCTCGACATAACACTGCTGCCAGAGGTTAATCCCCTCGTGTGGTGGATCCGAACTGAAACCGATCGAATGGCCGACCGATGGTTCGGTGGCATCAGCGATTTCCCCGTCGGGAAGGCTAATGTTGCGAAGCAGCGAGAACGCGTCCGATTCACGAGTGTTGACGAGGCAGGTATACCGGCTCCCACCGGCAGGGCCGTGACGCCAGCGCTGCCCGACGAGCTCGACGTTGTCGATCAAACAACGGCCGACATGCGCGGTGATCAGACCCGCGTCTCGTTCCGGCTGGTCAGCGATATCAACGTCGAGGTTGCGAAACGCCACGTGTGCTGGTGGGTCCTCGTCAGCCCACAGTCCGAGTTCGAAGGCGAGATCGACATTGTGGTCGCGAATCTGTAACGTCGCTCGCGGGTCACCTCTGATTTCGAGGTACTCGATCGGATCATAGAGCTGGAACTCGGTGTTCCAGGTGTACTCGCCCATCGGCAGGACGAACTCGTGGTTGACCTCATCAAGGGAGGCAATGAATGCTAGGAGCTCTGCGGCCAAGTCACCATCCTCATTGATCGCAGGATGGCTAGCCACATCGATCGTCGTGACCTCAAGTGGGCGGGATGTCAGTGCGCCCGTCAGCCCGTTCGTGACGTCGATCGGCCGAATCCGATCGATGCAGTAGCGGTAATCCTCGGATTGCAGATTACCAGTGTAGATACCATGGGTTGCCTCCAGTGAGGCGCTTGCAACCGGATAATTGACAGCGGCACGACCACGCGTGTACTCCTGCCCGTCCGCGTCACAGACGACCCAGTAGACCGAGTTGGCCTCGAGTTCGGTTTCGAAGGTAACCGTCTCGCCCGCCTCGAGCGGAGCGATCGATTGTTCATCGAGGACGGTCCCGCTATCATCGGTCAGATAGGCTGTCGTGACACCGACGGTTCCGGTGGAGATCCGACACTCCAGTCCGTTGACCGCATTTCTCGTCCGGAGACGGACGCCCGCCCGTTCGGTGAGCCCGTTCCAAGACTGGCTGTACGTATCGTTCTCGAGGGTGAGCGTCTCATCCTGTCCGGCCGTCGTCTCGAGCACGGCCCGTTCGCTGGCCTCAACGACACGGTCGATACAGTAGCGGTAGTTATCGGACCACAGATCACCACTGTAGATGCCGTGGGTTGCCGTCAGCGAAGGGCCCTCGAGGGGGTAGTCGACGGCGGTACGGCCACGCGTATACTCCTGCCCGTCGGCGTCACAGACGACCCAGTAGCTCGTTCCGGCCTCGAGTTCGGTTCCGAAGATAACCACTTCACCCGCCTCGAGTCCGGCAACGGGCTGTTCTTCGAGTACCGATCCGGAATCATCGGTCAGATAGGCTGTCGTGACGCCCTCGGTCGCACCAGACAGACGACAGGCCAGTCCGTCAACGCTCGCAGTCGGCTGCAGACGGACACCGGCCCACTCGTTCAGTCCCTCCCAGGACTGTCCCTGACTATCGTCCTCGAGGTTCAGTACGGATGCCCGCCGCTGCGGGCTGATCTGATCGAGACAGTACCGGTAGTCATTGGAGCGCAGATTACCACCGTATATGCCATGAGTTGCCCGTACAACACCGTTTCCAACGGGGTAATCAACGGCAGCACGACCGCGGATGTAGCTGTCGTCACCCCCATCGAAGACGATCCAGTACGCCTGCCCAGCCTCGAGTGGCGTGGTGAACGTTATCGTCCCACCTGGCCCGAGATCGTCAATCGACTGCTGTTCGAGGACGGTTTCCGAATCATCGGTCAGATACGCCCTCGTGACCCCCGCGGTCTCCGAGGAGAGTCGGCATTTGAGCCCGGAGAGATCCTCGTCCGTCTCGATGCGCACACCGGAGCGGTCATCCAAACTGCCCCAGGACTGGGCTTCGTCATCGCTCTCGAGGTCGAGGGTCGACAGCACAGGATCGACAGGACCCGGCATGATCCGGTCGATACAGTAACGGTAGTTGTTGCTCCGTTCAGTGCCGCCGTAGATCCCGTGTGTCACTGCCAGGCTATCGTTCTGGATGGGGAAGTCCGCCTCGGATCGCCCCCGAACGTAGGCATCGCCTCGGGCGTCAACGACGATCCAGTACGTCTGGTAGGCGTCGAGCCGAGTCTCGAACCCAAACGTATCGCCCGCTTGGAGCGTGGCGATCGTCTGTCGCTCTAGGACAGCGCCCTCGTCAGTTGTGAGATAGGCCGTGATGAGTCCCTCAGTCTCCGCCGAAAGCCGGCATTCGAGACCCCGAAAGGACTGTGTGGGCTGGATGCGAACGCCCGAGCGGTTCTCCAAGCCGCTCCAGGACTGGGCTTCGTCATCGCTTCCGAGATCGAGCGCCGCCCCGGAGGGACTGCGAATCTCGACCGGTTGAATCTGATCGATACAGTAGCGGTATCCATCAGAGAGCGAGTTGCCGCTATAGACCCCGTGTGTCGCGACGAGGGCGGTACTCTCGAGGGGATAATCGACGGCAGTACGCCCACGGGTGTAGCTGTCGCCGTCCGCACCGCAGACGATCCGGTAGACCTCTCCGGCCGCGAGCTCGGCATCGAAGCTGAAGCGTTCGCCACCCTCAATGCCCGAGATCGATTGTTGATCGAGCACGGTCTCTGCATCATCCAGCAGGTAGGCGGTAGTCACGCCGTCAGTTTCCGTCGAGAGACGACACTCGACGTCGGTGATATCTGCAGTGGCTTGGATGCGAACACCGGACCAATCGTCCAGTCCACTCCAGGACTGAGCTTGCTCATCACTCCCTAATGAAAGTGTGTCAGGATCGCCGGCAGGCCGAATCCGATCGATACAGTATCGATAGCTCTCGGACTGATTGTTTCCACTGTAGATCCCCTGCGTTGCGATCAGTGACTCGCTTTCGATCGGGTAGCTGACCGCCGCTCGTCCCCGGACGTAGTTGCGACCGCGGGCATCGCACAGGATCCAGTACGTCTCCCCGGCGTTGAGTGACGTTGTAAAGGTAAACGACTCGCCCGGATCGAGGGTCGCGATCGAGCGTCGCTCCAGTACGTCCCCGCCGCTATCGGTTAGATACGCCGTCACCACACCCCGCGTTCGGGTGGAGATCCGACACTCCAGTCCGTCGACTGGCGCCGTCGGTTCGATACTCACACCGGATTGGTTGTTCTGGTACGGCTGAGCCGAATCATCGCCCTCGAGATTGAGCGTTGCACCGTCCTCGATGTTCATCTCAGCCCTCCTCCGTTCTCCGTTATTTCCGTCGGTTCCTCCCTAACTGCGTCAGTTCCAAATTCTATTTTTCGTGCCATTTGTCCGTTGGTTTCTGATTGTTGCCGTCTCGATTTCTGAGACTATTCGACATTACCCTTCAGTTATTCTTGTTGCCAGTAGGTCGGATAAACTGTATTGACTGAAGATAAGATATAGTATAATATAAAGGATGTGGTGACCGGCAAGGATAGAAGGATATTTACGATATCACTGTGATAGAGTCACACTTCTGGGAAGCAATCCCTGAGAACCGCTTGACTGGAGCCACCTATTTTATCAGGTTCGTTTATGTAATTATACTGCTATATAGTTTTCACGGATACGCGGCTGTCTACGCGCTCCTTTTTAACATTCATTTCTGACTAAATTTTCTTCCTGAATCGGGTATAAATCACAGCAATATATATCATGAGCAAGGCTTATCAATTGAGACAGTCCAGTATGGAATAGTAGATGAAAATACACTCATTCTCTCATATTTATCTCGTAGAGTGGCCTTTCTCATCGCTCAGAACAAAAAGACAATTTTTCGACGGAAACGATACACAGTACAGCCGGCTCGGACGAGAGAGCGATCGGTCTTGCGGTTCGAGACAGACTCCGTCTCACTGTGGTCCCCGTGGTGCACAGGTCCGTTCGGGGCTCGTCTGCAGTCGCCAGAGAACGTGTTTCCGGGCTCAAAAACGAGCCCGACGACGGGGACACAGACGGTGGTTGGATGAGCGTGATCGACGATGAGAGCGACATACGGCGTCGTTCATCCGGACGAACCGGTGCGTGACACACTCGCTGATGAGTGGTTGCCGTTCGAGCCAGCAGCGCAGACGACGAGCGATCGGCTCGCCATTGCAACCAGCTCGAATAGCACCCATACGGCAACCGCTAGCTCGAACGCCGAGAGCGAATCGGTTCACTGTTGGCTTCTCGGGGACGTCTTCGGACACGAAGCCGGCGGACCGGGGC
Organism: Natronococcus sp. JC468; assembly: GCF_012163165.1. Classification (NCBI taxonomy): domain Archaea; kingdom Methanobacteriati; phylum Methanobacteriota; class Halobacteria; order Halobacteriales; family Natrialbaceae; genus Natronococcus; species Natronococcus sp. JC468. The sequence goes on along the minus strand of NZ_JAAVUO010000041.1, from coordinate 3,882 downwards.
AATCCAACGGGTACGAGCCCCGCCCATCCGATACCGATCCGGCACAGTACTGCCTGTCATTGTATCAGCGAACTGGATTCGAGTTTCTTGAGGGACTCAACGGGAACTATTCGCTGCTCCTCTATGATCGAGCTCAGGAACGCTTCGTGTTCTGTACTGATCGGTTCGGAACGGTTCCGATCTACTGGACACGGGCTGACGACGGCTCGATCGTCTTCTCGACGAACATCCAGCTCCTTCCGTTTCACCCGAACGTCGACACCGCGTTCCATCCGGCATATCTCCACGAGTACCTCGCGTTTCGATGCACCTTTGGCGTCAAAACGCCCCTCGAGGGGATCGAGAAACTCGAACCGGGGACGATTACGTCGGTCGCGCTCGATGACGGCTCGGTTCACACCGAACAGTACTGGCGTCCCCGGTACCGGCCCCGCGATGAATCGTTCGCGTGGTTCGTCGAGGAGTTCGCCGACCGGTTTCAGACCGTTATCGATGAGTGGACCCATGACGGTCGTGAGTACGGTGTGTTGTTATCCGGTGGACGGGACTCACGGTTGATCCTCGCGGCGCTCGAGAACGCGACCGGGTTCCACATGAACGACTGGATGAACCGCGAGGCACATATCGCCGAGCGGGTCGCTCACGAGGCCGGGGCGGCGTTCGAGCTGCTCGAACGGGGACCGGAGTATCGTATCGGTGCGCTCGAGCGAAACCGATGGGCCGACTCCTTTAACGGGTGGTTCAGTCAGCCGTACACGAGCGGGTACGAATCACAGCTCACCGAACGCGTTGACGGGCTGCTGTCGGGACTGTACAGTGACTCGTTGTTCAGTGGGTACAGTGTCCCGTCACCGAGTGTCTCGTTGGGCCCACTGGGGTCGATAACGGCGCCACTCGAACGGCGGATCGAGACCGTCGATGAGTATATCGAGTTGTTACTCGACCGTGCCCATGACGACCTTGAGATGCCGACTGACCTCCGGACGGTCCTCGAGTCGAACATCTATCGGGAGGGCGATCGGGTCGTCCACCACGGCGTCACCTACGAGTCGCTCACGGAGCTGGTCTACTACGGCAACTGCTATCCGCTCTCGAACGACGATGATCTGCGGTTTCACGGCCATCTCCGCCGGCTGCTTCCCTATCGGTCGCCGTTTCTCGATAACCGGTTACTCGACCTCTCGCTGTCGATGCCGCCCCGATACCGGCTTCGCCGGGACCTCGTCGGGCAGGCAGTCGCCCAGCTTGATGCCGAGCTTGCGGCAATCCCGCACGCCAAAGCTGGCGTGTCGCTCTCGCGGTCGTTTCCAGTCAAATACGTGGGCGAACACGTTCTGGAGTTCTGGGACAAACACGTCGTCAATTGGGTGCCGCCGGAGCCATACCTGACTAACGGCCCCTGGCTGAACGACGCCGAACTGCTCCGTTCGTTCGAGTTCCCGCTCGACGTTCTAGACACGCAGGGGCGCGTAGCCGATGCGTTTCCCGGACCAAACGCGGATGCAATCAGAGCGCTGTACCACGATCACTGTCGTGGCGAACTCCATGTCGGGGAACTCTATACGCTGCTGACGGTGTTGACGATGCCTGTCACCGCCCATCTCCTCGATGACTCGAGTGAACCGACCAGTATACCGCTATCCACTGCTCAGGTGAGGGGAGATAATCCTCTGTAAACAGAGGCCCACCGTCACAAACGCGTGGCTAATCCATGCGACAATCATATTGGATAGATTTATTAGTCGATAGGAAAGAATACATGTATGAACAGGCGGTTTTTTACAAAGGCGGCTGGTGCCTCGATGGTCGGTGTTCTGGCAGGGTGCACGGAGTTCAACAGCGACGAGGATGCAGGAAGTACTGAGCCGGACACTGAAAACGAGACGGAGAACGACAGTCCCGAGACAGATGACAATGGCAGTGAGGCAGACGGGGACAACGAAACCGAGACTGAGAATGACAGTGAATTAGACAGGGACAACGAAACCGAGGCTGACAACGACAGCGAGTCGGATCCGGACACGGAAACGGAGACCAACGACACAGAGAACGAAACGTCGGAGGAGGAAGTGACCGCGGACGAGGAAGACGGTGAGACTGACGACGAGGAGACTCCTCCAGCAGACTCCAACGACTCTTCGGAAGCCGAGAACAACTCAACCGACTCCGACGATTCCGCGCCAGCAGATCCGGGCACGCTCGAGGGAGAGGCCGTGTTGGATTCCGAACTCGACGGCCGACTCGAGGTTGACCACGAGTTCGTCTGGGAATCAGGAGACGGATCCCACCTCTGTACTATCACCGTCGAGATGGAGAACACGACGTCGTCTGCCGAGTTGTTCTACGGCGGTTTCGGCATGATCGTCGACGGAGACGGCAACTCTCTCTCGAGTGATTATGCCCGGTTCAGCCTCGGTTCCGGCACCACCTCTGAGCATACGTTTTCCCTCGACCAGTGTGCCGACGCAGCCGCATACCGTGTCGAGTTCGAGGCCGACCAGGTCGTCGAAGAGTGATCGGCGAGACTCGCTGCTAGTAGTTGGTCCACGACTGCGTCCCCGAACTCGAGCGAAGAACCAGGCACAATCATCGACTGAGGCGGTGGTTCATCTGCGTGAGATTCTCTCACCACCTGGCATATAAATCTTGGCAACCCTATGAAATGTACTAATTTTATATATCATAGTGTAGCGTCTTTGTATGGTTGCAATGGTAGACCGGTCCACAACAAAGAACTCACAGAAACGGTCAACGAAGAGTCGCCGAGCGCTACTGGTTGGCGGATCGGCGAGTGTTTTCGGTGCGCTTACAATCGGGACGGCCAGTGCTACGGAGTCGATCACCGAGGGCGTTCGGACGCTGTGTTCGGGCACGAGATACGAGACTCCCGCATATGTCCGGGAGGCTCCGGCAGACGGGCCAACTGCCGTCGTTCTCGGTGGTGTCCACGGCAGCGAACTGTCCGGCATCGAGGCGGCACACGCAGTTCGCGAGTGGCAGTTCGATCAAGGGACGCTCGTTGTTATTCCCGAGGCCAACGCAGCTGCGGTCCGCGATCAGACGTATAGCGGCCCTCACGGCGACCTCAACCAACAGTTCCCCCCTGCCCAGACACCGACAACGGAGGTCGCGCGGGGTATCTGGACGTTCCTTACCGAGATGGACCCTGATGCCGTCATCGATCTGCATAGCTCGATGGGGATCTGGGGGTCGCCGCGTGGTCCGAGTGGGTACGGGCAGGCGATCTTCCCGTCCGTGAGTGGAAACGCTCGAGCGGTCACCGACCGCGCCACGACGTCATTGACCGACGACCTCATCGTTCCATCGGCGCGGTACGGGGGCGATTACGTGTTCACCGTCGGCAACACTCTCGCCGGCGAACACCCACGTTTGATCCATAAGGTCGCTGTCGATCTCGAGTGCGCCGGTTATCTGGCGGAGGTGACCCGCTATGGGACCGAGCTCGCGACTCGGACCGAGTGGGCCGAAGGGGTCGTCGACACGCTGCTCGCCCATCACGGGATTACTGCCACGCCCCCGAAATAATCTCGAGCGAGCAGCCATCGGAGCTATCAGTGATCGCCAACGGGTACCGCAGTCGGTCCAGTGGCTTGCTTGGCGAGTGGAGAGAGACGACTTCTGATCCGGTAATACTCGTGGGCTATAACCTGAGAAAGGAATCCTCGTGGAGAGCGCAAATGGCTCCGACTCGAGGGATGGAGCATCCCGAACCGAATAGAGTGACACTCAACGTGACATCCTCACCCGCCGTAAACGGCGGGGCTTCCTACAAGGGAAGCCTCGCGTCGAGGGAGGTTTCAGGACTCGAAGACCGCAAGCGTCGTTTGTCGGGATTGCCGACTCGGCGTGCGGTGTCCTGTG
>NZ_JAAVUO010000040.1:0-26662 GCF_012163165.1 Natronococcus sp. JC468 | reverse complement strand
CCACGCGACGCCCGATACCACTACGCGAAACGCTTCGGTATCGAGGCGACGTACCGGCTCTCCGAGCAAAGTATCGCAACGACGACAGCAAAATCCAGTGGTCCGGCTGTTGTACGTCGTAGTGAGTCTGCTGTTACAGAGCATTTGGCGGTATCTGCATTGGGAGTACGTGGCGACGCCCCGCCGTGGCGGGCGTCGCCTCTGGTCCTGGTCGTTCAAGGAGTTCATCAAGATGGTATGCCGGGCAGCATGGACGGCCCTCGCGGTGCGTCGGGCCGTCCCTGCAAATCGGCCACCAGACGATCGATTCCACCGCTAACGCCCGACCGAGCCAGCCTCCCTGCAAGTGGCAACGCCGTCGCGTCGGCGGCTGACCGCCGCCGACAGCGACGACTCTGCTCGATCTTCGGTCAGAACTTCCGTCAACCACTACCGATCAGGATGAAACTGCGGCTTCAGCCCAAGTGAGCAGGGACGCTTTGTGAGGTACTGAGATTGGAATAACCTCGGTCTCATCGGTGGACTCCTATAGTGTTGAACATGGGAAATGTAACCAACATTACAATAATGTGATACTATATGTCCATACTCGATGCGCTCGGACTCTTGCTAATCCTTGTTTTGATTCCGCTGGCTACCTATTTGACGTTATATTTTATTCGATAAGGTGAGCCAAACACTGAAACTATGGGTGGTGAACTAGAAGAACTCGAAAATGATAGATGGTTTCTTGTAGAATATAGCGTTCAAAGTGAGCGGCCCCGAATTAAGAGCTAGACAAATCAAGAACCGATTATTTCGTCTAACTCCTCAACAAGATCCGTCATCTGGTTATCCTTAACCGACACTTCGTGGCGGACACCGTAGATTCCTATACCTCCATAGTCACCGCGATAGACACGTTTCAAATTTTCATGATATCGCGGGTCTGCCTGGTTTCCAGTGAGATTCTCACTTAAGCAGTGTAGCATCAACTCGCTATACCTCCATTGGAGTGACCCCTCGCCATACTCCCGTAGGTCAAGCAAACATAGGAGAATTGTTTCAGTTATGTAGTCCATGAACTGAAGCGGGATATCATCGGTCGTAAGGATTTCCTCATGGCATGAAATGAGAATAATCACCGTCATTTCTGGGATATTTCTTCTCACTCTATCCGTGCTGATACTCCCCAACTGAAGGTGGTCCCCTACCTTAGCAGGATCTTGTTGTTCTTTCTCGTCATCCGACCTGTCTTCTGATTCGGCCTGTTCTTTATTGTCCGAATCGTTCTGTACCTCTGACAAGGATTCAGTCTCTGACCTGCTAACTTCCAAATTAACGTCAAGAACATAGGGCGATTCATTCTGATCACTCTCAGTATCCGGCTTGAGTTCTTCCTCCATCATCTTGATCCAATTCCGCATATTACTAACCATCTCATACAGGAGACGAGAGTAATCGTTCGGCCATTCTGCATCCGGATCACTGTACTCTGTTGTTTCGTAATTCCGGCAGATCTCACGAGTGAACGACTCATAGTAGGACAGCCACACATGCCAACTCACTTCTTGATCAAAAGCCGCTCTCACCATCACGTCGAAAAATTGGATTCCGACAAAGACTGGATCTCGGAAAATATAGTCGTCTTGGATACGAGTGTTTGAGAGACGCTGATCGTTGTACTCGTCGAACTCTTCCCTCCGCTGTTGCCGAATTATCTCCTGAGTCTGATCTCCTATTGGCTTATACACGTTCAAGTCCTTCGCCCGTTCGAAGTCTGAGAACAAACCATAGACGAGTCTGTTCTCCTCTTCAAGCTTGTACCCGTACGAACCATCGCTCGCTGTATTCTGTTCGAGATCACGGTAAAGAAGGGTGTTCTCTGTCTTCAGTTGTGCTCGCAAATACCGATGCACAACATCCTGTCGGCGGAAGTTCTCCAGTGAGTCATCACGCAGTATCTCAAGTCCCAATTCCGAAGCGAGGTCGGAATACAACTCAGCGAAATCTGGGTCAAGCAGAAGGGTTTCGCTATACTCTGACGCATCTTCTGCCGTGTTACCCGTACGGTATCGTAACCTCGCTACATAGTACCTGAGCAAGCGCGATTTCTGTTTGATTTGTTTACTCCAGTCATCTACTGTGTTGCTCACCCTGTGTCGTAAATTCGTCAGATGAAACCTGATCTTTTGTCTCGTCTCCCGAATCTGCCGTCTCCATGCCTTATTTAGTTCCTCTTCCTCTTCTTCGTCCTCTTTCTTTCCTTCTTCACCCTCCTCTTCCTCTTCTTCGTCCTCTTCCCATTCCGTGTCCGCCTGTTGGTTTTCCCCTGCTTCGACGATGACCCAACGTTCCTTCATCAATGATTCCGGATGAACAGGGCTAGAAGGATGATTTATTAGTGGACGATAATTTTCTTTGAGAAGGTTAACTAATGTTGTATACTCTTCCTGGTTATAAAAATTACGTAGAATTTCCAGTAGATTATCTTCATTTCGAATCCGAACATTTGACTTCATGAATAATATTGTGAATAGAGCGACTATTGAGAGTATAGCAACCAGTTGGACCGATTCGACATAGAGCGGCGTAATCGTTGTAGATCTATCAAGAATACTGATACTGAGCGTGTTCTGTTCTCTGCTCTGAACGAGAATAGAGAGCCAGTACGTTAAGATAATAACAATAAACATCAGACCGATAAAACCAAGCCCGCCCCTCGTCCACAGACTGTATCGAACTCGTAACTGTCGGTGCCTCGGAAGTATCGAATAGACCGCGGCAATGGCGGCAAGAAGAGTGAAAACCAGTAACTCGGCCATTATTTCCAATAGTAGATATCAACCTGATAAATCTATCTTCATATCGATTTGCTATCAACGCTTGCAAGACACGCTCTCTATATTTAGCACGGCTCTGTCAATACTTACCATTTCTGATGAAATAATCGCGTTAAATCCACATCTCCATGTGACGGAAGCTAGAGATGCCACTGTCTCTGGCAAAGAGGCGACACCAACCGTAATTCTCTTGCAATTTCTCTATATGGTATGTCATATTGTCAGGCGAACGTCGGAGTTCGTCACAAACTGCGACGTTGACCGACTGATTTACCACTCTAGTTTAAGAACCATGTCGCCCACAGAGCCCATGCCAAGCAATCCCGACGTTGAGCACTCTGATGAGTTCAGCCGGGCTCGAACGTGACTCAAGCCGAATCAGGTTGAACGGCTGCGAGACGTATGCGGTAGTGGTTTCAGTCGATTGCTCTCCTTTCGGTCTTCGAAATAAGCTCCTGGTTGAAATCGTCGCCATCCTTTCCGTGGTGAACTCGCCGATGGCAATTCGGGCATAGAGCAACGACATTATCGGGATGATCAGGACCGCCATCACTGCGACGGTACAGGTGATGCACCTCTAAGTACGGCTCTCCGTCCTTGCCGACAAACGGCGCTTCGTTCCCACAACCTCGGCAAACGCCATCAGCGACACGTAGTGCGTATTCTCTAACGGCTTCTGATCTAGTGTACTTGGTGTGTGTAGTCTCGGTAGTTGTTTGCTGGGTGGCCCCTCCATCAGTTGTTACTGCTCCCTTTGCTCTCTCGTAGAGTTCGTCTGTCTCGACTGCATCCAAATCCGTGGCAGTGAATTCGACGTCGTTTGCTACTGGCTCGAGTTTGAAGCGAATCGCTTTGCGGCGATTTCCATCGGTGTCTGAAAGCTGCTCTTCGAACCAATCGACGCACTCGAACTGTCCGAGATAGGTCACGCTCCAAGCTTTGTCGTTGTTCTCGAACAGGTGAAGTTCACGGCCGTCTTCCTTGTGGTCGCAAATAGCCTTGTTTCCACCTGTCATCTCCATATCTCCGGTCCTGCCTTCGCCGGTGTAGATGAATGTATCTCCACGAAATTCGTCCTTGTAGCCGTGCTCCGCTCCAGAATCGCCTGTGAAGAAGAAGACGTAGGGATAATCAGCTGATGGTGCAATCCCACGATATCGCGCTCCGCCGTATTCTTCGTGGAGTTCTACACGGTCATACGTACCACCGATCTCCAAATTGTCGATCACTGGCTTCTGATCGAGTTTCTCTTGGAGCAGTTGCTTTCCAAAGGAGGTTAGTTCGTATTGGTCGGTAGACTGTTGTTTCTTGAGCGCACCGATTGCTTGGAGCCACTCGAGATGTCTACCAACGACTGCCTGCGGAAGTTGGTATTCTGGGTACGCTTTCTGGAGGCTCGCTTGGATTGCCGCAGCGGTGGTCTGTTGGTGGTCGAGTGTCTGTAGAATCGTTTCGAAGCCGGCGACGTTCGCCAAGAGAGCTTCGAAGACGAGTTCCGGGTCACCGGTCTCTGCGAATGCTGCTCCGCGAGAGGTGATTTGGTACTGGTCTTCTTGGAGCTCAAGTAGATTGATCGAGCGCTGGAAGCCAACGTACTTATTGATAGTTGATCCGCTCTCTGCTGCTGTATTTGATTTGAGCCAGTCTCGAAGCGCTGGTTCAGCGGGTTTGGTAGTATCGACGAACTCAAGCATAGATTGTAGATTCTCGAGTCGCTTCTCAATACTCCCGAAGAAGCGATCAGTCGTCATCCGGCGGTCATTCACCATAATGGTAATACTATGTAGTAGGACAATTGAATGTTCTTCTCAAGCCGTCAATTTTCGAGAGTAGATGTTGTAGTGGGGTTGTCTCGGAGCGCAGATGCAGAGACGTACCGGTGGCCCTGGACGAACGCGACAGTTCGGTCTGACTCGGACGCCGTTTTGTCGTTCTGGACCGGCTGCTCGAGCGTAAACCCACGCTCGAGGTCGAGAAACAGGACCTTCTGCTCGCTTCCGTAGCGATCTGCGTTCTGGTCTCGAAGTGTCGCAATACCGTCCTCGAGTCGACGTCGCTGGGCTGGTGAGATCTGTGTCGCTTCCTCGAGTGCATCTTCGGTCAATTCGATGCTCTCGATCGTACTGGTGATCGCTGGGACGGCTGGTTTGATCTCACCGTCGGTGTAGAAGGCGAGATAGTTGGAAGGTTTGAACGAGCGATTTGGTTGGCAAAAATACAGGCCGTGGGCGTTGTACTCGGGCCAGGCTTTGCGAGCGGCGACGACGAGGACGCGATCCTCACGACCGCTTACAAGATCCTCTTCATAGAGGAAGCGAACGAGTTCTCGAAGGAGGAATGCCTCTCGTTCGGTGGGGATCTCGAGCGATTGTTCGGCGCTGCCGTGGTCCCGCGCTAAGATCGATTCGGCGGCATCGACGAGTTGGTCGAAGTTCGTCCAGACAAGACGATCGTCCTCGATCTGATCGAGCTTCTTCGGGCGGCTGTGATCTGGTGTGAGGACGACGAGCCGTTGGGTATCGCTTGCTTCCTGTCGGAGACCGCTTAGGTGGTTTCGGATCTGCTCGAGGTCAACGCTGTTGGGGACTGTTTTGGTCTCGAACCACAGTGACGTCGAGCTTTGGATCGAAGCGTCTGGAACAGAGCCATCGCCGATGATCTGGTTCTCGAATGTGACGAGGGTGAGGTCCGATTCGTCGAGGGTGGCCTCTAGGAGTTCTTCCCCGAGTTTGGTGTTGATGTGCTCGAGGACGGCCATAAGTGTCGACGTTACTCGGTTTTCGCCATGTGTGTATGTTGAGAAGAGTGGATTCGGCATGATATGATAGTCTCTGTAAGCTAGACAGTGAAGATTTCGTTATTTGTAGTGTTGCTATTCTATTGGTACAGAATAGAATTCGAATGAGTATCCAGAGAGAATAGGCTCATTAGTGGTGTCGCAGAATAGGGGATTGTGACTGAGATCGGACTTGTGAGTTGTACAAAGACTAAGCTCGAGCAGACTGCGCCGCCTACCGAGTTGTATGCTCCATCGACGTTGTTCGGCAAGGCTCGAGAGTACTGTGAGCAGAATCATGACGACTGGTTCGTCCTCTCAGCTAAGCACCATTTGCTCGAGCCCAACGGGCCACCTATCGAGCCGTACGATGAGACGTTAACGGGATCGCGGGTTGCGACAAAGCGAGAGTGGTCGGAAACAGTGTTCGAGCAATTGCAGTCAGCCGGATTGCTTGAGGCGGGGACGACGCTCGTGTTCCACACTGGGCGTGCATATTACGAGGAGTTGCTACCGTTGCTCGAGGAGACGGCTGTCTCGGTTCAGTTTCCGGTAGAGGAGCTAATGATCGGTGAGCGTCTGAGCTGGTACAACGAACGGCTCTGAGTGAAACTGGAATCTTCGACAGCGGCTAAATTAGACTCAGATGATTCCGCAGACGACCCACTCTACGGATAGCAACTAGCCTTTATCGCCTGTTTCAAATTTGCTCAACATACGGTTTGATCGAATTGTACAGGCGGATCATTGCATCAATCATCCGCTCTTGGGTGACGTCCCACTGCTCTTCATCGGTTAGCCCCTTGTCGGACACTCGCTTTTTGATACGACAGGCTCGCTTTCCATCGAGTCGTTCCCACGTCAACTCTCCGCCGAACTCGGCTTCGATCTCAGACCGATTTTCGAGTAACGACTCGTATATTTCCTCGTTCCGCTCCTTCGAAGCCGTGTCGATATACAATTCGACGCGAGCCCAATTGTTTGCAATGTAGTAGTTGTAGGCGACGCCGCCTATTCCGGCACCCTTTCCGTTCCACGCCTGGTGTTTCGGTGAAATTGAGCGAAACAACGGGAATTCCTTGTTGCTCTTCTCAAGGAGCTGTTCCCAGAATCGCTCTTGCATCATATCTCGCTCTGATAGTTCTCGTTTTTCTTCGCCGATCTCACGAGCGACCGGACTGGGACCAACAACTTGAGTGAACAGTGGTGCGGTCGATCCCGATACCTCGATTCCTTCGATCGTTACGATGTAGAATTCCTTTTCAGAGCTCTCGTTTAGCCATTCGACAGCTCGTTTGTGCTCGTAGCGCGGCGTTCGGACGATCCAGACGGCGATATCCGAATCGAACGCCGTCAGATACGTGAGCAGTTTTCCTAGATGGTCGTGATCGCTCTCTCCAAGTTGGCATTCGATTACGCCCTCCGTGCGCTCGTCTTCGTCCTCTACGACGAGATCGATTGAAAATCCGGTTGGCGTGTGTTTTTCGCGCTCCAACACGGTAAACGACGTTCCGAGCTCCTCATTAAGGACGTCGATATTCTCGTCGAGCCATGCGGTGAACTCGAGTTCGTTCTCCCAAATTTGATCAGGTGATGTGCGATGGGCACGCTCTATTGTCATAGTCTCTCTCTTTGACTACAGAACCTTCAATAAGATCTCTAATAACTCATGGATAATGTCCCGACTCTATATCGCACCAATTGGCACAGACTGGAGCGAGAGGTTCGAGCACACGGTTGCTTCGCCGGTGTCAGTAGCTGGGCTCGAGTTACCCTCGACTCTGGAAGGTGAGCAAGAGGTTCGAATTTGGGGTACTACAGAGGGCAAACAGAAATACAACTACTTCACTGCCATGGAGACTGGTGATCCAGTCTTGTTCTACTCAGACGGAGAGTTCTTCGCATCAGGGCGCGTTGGAGTGACGCTCGAGGACGCGACGTTAGGAGAGCAACTGTGGGACAGTGCCAAGAGCAAGTATATCTACACCATCTCCGAGTATGAGCCGATCTCTGTGACGCCTGCTGAGCTCGGTGATCTTCTCGGCTACGGTGAAGGGTGGCATCCTCGAGGATTCATGCGTGTCTCTGAGCAGGCGATCAATTCGTTGCTGACAGAGTACAACTCCGTCGAGGAGGGGTTTCAGGATATCAGGTCTGATGAGTCAGTTGCGAGTCCTTCTGAGCCGGAGACTGAGCAAACGAGCGACGCCGACGATGGAAGAGTGCACACCGAGATTCAGTGGTATCTCGTGCAGCTAGGCCAGCAGCACGGGTACGACGTTCATGTTGCTATCAATGACAAAAATCGGACGTACCAAGGTGAGCGGTTGGGTGAGGGTTGTCTGGAGGAGTTAGTGTTGCCGGGGTTCAGTGATGCAGTGACCAATATCATCCGCTATGTCGACGTGATCTGGCTCGAGGGGGACGCGATCGTTGCGATGTTCGAGGTCGAGAGTACGACGAGTATCTACAGCGGGATCTTGCGAATGACAGATTTCGTGACGCGGGTGCCGAACTTTGCTGTGGATATGTATATTGTCGCGGCGGAGTCGGATTCCGATGCAGTTCGAAAGGAAATGACTCGGCCGACGTTCGAGACGGTGCTCGAGCCTGTGCCTCATAGCTCGCTGCAGTTTTTGAGTTTCGAAGATGTGCGTGAGCGGTACGAGACCGTCGAGTCTGCGGGACCGTTACAGGAAGTGTTTTGAGGTCTTTTCGACCATGAAGTTAGTCGTCATCGACTTGGTGACAGAGACGATTGTTTCTGGCATCGCTGTTGTAACCTTGCAGCACTCATTGAGAGGTTACAGATATAGAAATCAGGCGTCACGGAAACCCCTACTTCCGAGACAATCGACCTTGATCTTTTAGAATTTCCACATTAAAGCGAGCCGGTATCACGATCATTACCTCTTTTAGGCAAAATTAGAATTAAGGCGATAAGAGATAAGAGGAAGATATGGATGCAAAGGAAGACAAATGGGATCGATACCTGTCCGAACAGAGATTTGAGTACTGGGAGAAGCTCTCACAGAAGTACCAGAAACAGTTGAAGGAGTTTTATAAAGAAAAGCAACGTCAAGAGGAGCGATATAGCATACTTCTCGTAACGGCTTCACTCACGGGGGCTTTGCTCCTTCTGGTCGTAGACAGAACCAGTGGTATCGAAGAACTCGCTCTGATACTAACGGCAGTCTTCGCTGTCATAGCATTTGGAGCGGCACTTGGTATCGCTCGATGGGCGCTATACGACTTAATCTCTGCAATAAATGCCCTCCGATAGGAACAGCGATGAGACGGAGAAAGTTATCGAGAGGGAGCTTGAGAAATCAACCACAGGACCGCGAAGAGACGAATCTCAACGCGAGGCGGAGAAAACTGGAGAGAGAGAGTTCAGACATCCATCTACAAGACAGCCAAGAAATGAATCTCAGCCCGAAGCAGTGGTGACGATTCAGAAGCAACTCGTCGAAAACAGAGAGACGAGCAAGCTGTCTGAAGCAGCTGTAGATTTGACTTTCGCCCTCTTTGAGGCCGCCTTCGCGATCGTAGCAGTCGTCTTAGTCATACTCACAGCGACTACCTCTCTCTCTCTGTATACTGCTGCAGGGGCTTGTTTGCTATTTGTTGGTATTTTTGAAGTGGTAAGAAGATTAATCAAATCTCTGGATGAGTTCCAGAAGGCCTTCACCCTAGCCAAGTAACAGGACCGCTCTAACTCTGTCTCCCGTATCGACTACTAGGAGCTATCGGTCAACGGATTGCTCTACGATCTCGATTTCTTCCTCAGTTAGGCCGTACAGTTCATAGACAATCTCGTCGATGTGTTGGTCTGTTTTCTCAATTCTCGTCTCCAGCTCCTCTGCCCGTACCTTCGTCTCGAGGTAGTTTTCGAGGCCATCCCGAACGTCGTCAACGGCGGGAAGGGTTAGTGCCCGCAGCCGATCAACGGGTGAATTAGTCTTGGTGGCGGTCTCGCGGAAGTTCGCAAACCCACCGGCTTCGTCAATAGCAAGGGGTACAAAAGCCTCAATTAGATTAGCTTCAGTCTCGGAGAGTTCTGACAGCCGCAGCGCGGCCTGCAAGTCGGTTTCGGTGTATCCCCAGCGGTCCGTCTCGTATTCATCCTTGTCTTCGGGTTTGTAACGAGCAGTGAGTCGAATCTCGAGAGAGGTTGGTGACTCACGGATGACATTAACATCACCGACGCGGAGATTTTCGTGGACTTCAGCGGTATCAGTAAGGATAGAATTAGCGGTGTTCGTGGGAGGTTGAGGGAAACCGACGTCGGCGAGGGTTTGGCCCTCGGAGTAAGAGCCGAGATGATCCAGCAGCGAGAGGTTGAGAGATTTTAGTTGTTCTTTCCCCTCAATAATCACATCTGAAAGACTGACGAGTAGGCTTTCAGGGGTAGTAGTACTGCTACAGTCTATTTGAGTTGTTTCCTGTAGTTGTTCTTGTAGTTCACATTGGATTTCGTCGTGATTTTCGGGTATTGGAAACGAGCGAACGGACTGTGGCCAAACATCCGAATACGTCCCCTGTAGCCCTCCAGTCTCGAATTTGTTCTTGAAGAGCCAGGTCATAAGAGTGGAATTAATCAAAGCAAGAACATACTTGAGGTTCAGATCTCGGTTTTCTCTGTCAAAGCCATCGAATTCGGTGGTAGCGGAGGTTGAATCTAGATGCTCATACTTACAGCAGACCAATACCGTGTGATCACAGTACATTCCCTCATCATCGTATGCAGCGGCAAGTTCTCCACCTTCGTTCGTTCGTACTCGAATGGCAACCTTTTCTGCTTCGAACATTTCTGAATGACGCGGACCAGACATCTCGTCTCGCCGGTAATCGAGCCATTCATTATCCCAATCGATCGACCATTTATTTACATTAGTCCCCTGAAAAAATCGTTTGGCATTCCCGATTGGTTCTCTATTTACAACATCTGACTTTGAGAATTCCTTTGATTTTTCACTTGAGACTGTAGCCCCGACATTAACATAGAGATATTGACCAAGAAGGGTCGATGAACTCTCGATCTTATCTAGTATTGGAATATAGTCTCGGACATAGTTCGGGTCGACTCGAATCTGATAATTGTACGCATTTAGCCAAGTTGAAATATTGGTACGAGCAACATCCTCGAAAGTGAACGGGTCAACTCCAGTACAGATCCGAAGCGCGTGTTGTTGATCTCTATCGGATCCAGTTGTGAGCGAATAGATGATACATTGTCGCTCAACTCCCTCGAAAACAGTTCTTTCCTCAAAACTAAGGAGGCTCGAAATCGAGTGTTCTTCGAGCAATTCTTTTCTCAGTTTGTTTGCGTATTTCTCTGTTAAAACCGTATTCGGAAGAATAAACGAGTGGTTCCCTCCTTTCCGACATAAGCGTAGAGATTTGATCACAAATGGAACATATAGATCCCAGTGTCCTTTCAATGCATCCGAGGAGTCAAATAAGCTTGTTATTGCTGTCCGAAGCTTCGGTGCCTTTTCAGTCATACTCCACGCATTCAACCATGGTGGATTTCCGATCACCGCATCGAACCCCGCATCCTCTCGTTTTTCACCATCTTCGTCGAAAAACACCTCTGGATACTCGAGTTCCCAGTGGAAAGACGCTTCTTCATTACAGATTGCCTGCGCAGTCTGGAACCAATCTTCCTCGCGAATCGTGTCCCACTCCTCGGTGCTATCGATCGCTTGAGCCATTTGTTCGTATGCTTCGTCAGGAACCTCGAGCTCGAATCGTTCTGCGGTGTGAACGTTCGTCAGTTCGAACAAGCGCTGGTAGAACGGGTCGCTTCGTACTTCGTCGTAGATCTCCTCCATTGACCTAACGTCCTCGAGGGTTTCGTTATCGATCTCGAGCAACTCCTGCATTCGATCCATAACATGCTCAAGCGTATCCTGTCGAACCCGTGCTAATGCCTGTTGTAGGGTGAGCTGTCCGCTGCTGTCCTCTGTATCACTCGACAATACCTCAGTGACGTCAGAACCAACCAGTGAGTTTCCTGCTTTGAGGTGGTGATCCAGAAATGCGAGGGGTTGATCCGCAGCAAGGGTCTCGAGCCACATTGAAAGCTTGGCGAGTTCGACGGCCATCCCATTTAGATCGACACCGTAGATACATTCCTTAGCGACGTCGCGACGAACCCGTTGTTCATCGAATGCAGTTGCCCCCTCAAGCTCACGGACCTCTTCCATTACTTGTTGAGCGAGATACTCGGTTGCTCGAGTGAGGAAGTGTCCGCTCCCCATCGCTGGGTCAAGGATCTTTAGGCCTTTGACCCGCTTGTAGAACGCCCCGAGATATTCGTGGGTACCGGGCTCGAAGCCTTGATCCTCGAGGTCTTCTTGGATCTCTTCAACCAGCGGACCGACCGTCTCCTCAACGATATAGGTTACAACGTAGTCGGGAGTGTAGTACGCTCCCGTCGCCTTCCGTTCACCCTCATCATTGACGACGTAGAGCCCGCCTTTGTCGACTGTCTCAACGGCGTCGGCAACCGATACCTCTGTTGCGGGCTTCCAAACTTGTCCGCCATCCTCAGCGACAGCAGCGTAGTCCTCGGGAGCGATCCGGAACTGGTGCTCAAGCAGGCCTTCGTAGACGCTGCCAAGGTGGCGGGTATCCAGGTCAGCATAATCGGCTAAAACGTACCGTTCTTCGTCATTCTCAGTCGTAGAAATTCGATAGATGACCTCAGCAAGGTAGCGGTTGCTAACCTCGTGGTTCGACAAGAACTCGTGTTTCTCTCGGTTGAACAGCCCGCCGTTGTACGGTGGGATGCCCAAATTTTCCTCGCCCTCGTCAATTAGTCGGAACAGGTCCTTGAGGCGACCCCACATCGAAGTCGAGTACTCGCTGTAGGCGTCAAAGCCGTCATCGATCTCGCCTATTTCGTCGTATATTTCGAGTCGGAGTTCATCGAGACTAAAGTTCTCCTCATAGTCCGTGATTGCCTTTTTCCCTTCAGGGTGGATCAATCCGCGGGACTCGGCGTAGAGAACGAACATGAGCCGATACAAGAGGACAAGCGATTGCTCTTTGAGTTGGGCGAGATCCTCGTCGTTGTCGGGATCGATTTCGAGGTCGTTGGTTTCGACAAAGCCACGTCCGAGGACTCGAAGGGCTGTAAAGACGTTATCCTGGAGATCCTCCCCAAGCTCTTTTGCTACAGTCTCGCTCTCAGACCAGACTGTATCGAGAAACGTAGTCTCTCTGTGTGCTCGGAAGGCCTCCGGCCGGAAGAAGAGATAGAAGTACTTGAACGCCTCGAGCTCACCGTGCTCGAGAAGTTCGGGAAGATCGACTTCATAATAAGTCTGAGTTTCGTAGTCTTTCGTCCCGTAGAGTCGCCATTTTCTCCCGTTCGTAAGGATTCCCCACTGAATATTCTCGGGAGTTCGCTCGAGGTAGTGTTTGACTTGGTGAGATGCGTTTCGGTACGGCCGCTGCTCGCTGAATCGTTGATTGAAATCAGCGTCCCACTGTTTGGCCTCGAGAAGGCCAATACCACCCTCAAAAAGGTCTGTAGTATCCTCGGTATCCAGATAGACTGTAGCAGCATTTCGGCGGGCTCCCGTATTTTCGAAGAGGAGTGTATCAACGTAACCACTCCCATCTGGAAGGGTCGTCTCGACGTTCGTCCCGAATCCAAGTACCTCGAGGACTTTGTCAATCCAGTTATCGACTAGTGCATCCTCACGATATCCCGATACCAGCTGTTGTTCTTCCTTGTAGAGTGTCTGCAGTTCCTCTAATGCCTGGAGGGCCTCTTCATCACAATCCCATTCATCTCGATAGGAGATCCGTTCATCCAGATAGTGACCTGAAAAGAGATTCGAATTTGTGTAGGGTCGCTCAGAGAGCGTTGCCTGGCTCATGTTGGATATATCAACCAGCCCATGACATCACCTAATAGGTGTCGGTGACTGGCCCCTATCAACAGAGATAGTCTCAGTTTAGAGGGGCAGTTAAAGAGCAATACTCGTTTGCAGCCCGTAAGCAGGCAAGTACCCGCTTACAGGGGTATCATAGAATAATTTGGTGAGCGTGTCATAGAATCATTCTCGTAGCTTCTCACAGCCCCGTTTCCTCATTCGTAGTTGGTGATTGCAACGACAAGCCGTAGGCAGAGCGCAACGAACACTTCTGTTCGTGCGTGGACGCGGCCTCGGGCGCGGACGTGCCCGAGGCCGCAGTCCTTGACTGCGTCGTTAGTCCGTTCGACTCCTGTCCGGTGATTGTACGTCTCGTCCAAAATGGATTGCTTCAGCTGAACGTCCTTGCTGTGTTCGGTGGTGCGATCTTCGACCCTGTACTCGATGTCTTTCGGGCCGTCAGTGTTTCGCGGATTGTATGGGCGACTGGTACGACTTCTGCGGACAGCAGGAGGTCGTGCCAGTCGAGGATGTCGTAGGCGCTGTCTCCGAGCATCCAGATCGGTGTACCGACGGCGAGCGCGTCACGGGTGACGCGCATCGCCGTCTCTTGGGATGCTTACTTGGCCTGTGTGAACTCCGCTGCTATCGGGATTTTTGCGCCGGTTGAGACGATCGTACAGCCGAAGCCGTAGTAGTACTTGTCGGCTGTTGGATCGTAGTTCCACGAGGCAGCGTCGTTGTATTGGATTGCTTCGACGTGAGTCGAATCGATCGCGTACGTTGAGTCGAGCAGGCCGCGATGGGCGGCCTGCTCGATGAGCCTGTCGAAGACGTCGTCGATAACGTGTTCGAGGTCGGTGAGAAAGCGGTCAATTGTGTCTCTGGATGGCGGCTTGTCGAGTCCGCAGTAGTATTAGACAAGCCCGTGCTGGAGTCCTCGCGTGACTGGACGTGTGCCGTAGATGTCCTTGTAGTAGCAGTGCAGAAAGCCACGAAAGAGGTCTGGTGGCTGGTGAACTCGTGTTCGCCCCCGGCGAGCGGGGGCGAACACGTCGTACTCCAGTAGAAACTCGAACTCAAGATGCTCAAACAGCGGTACTGTCTCGGTAGCCGCGACATTCAAGAAGTCGTCTACCGAAGCTATGTCTTGCAGGGTTGCAGTTGTGCTGGACACACTTTCCGCACCCTGCTGCTTCGTACGTGACGCTTTCTATGACACGCTCATCCGTCTAACTGATATGAAAAAACTGGAATAGCCACCAGAGCTGCTGTTAGCAGCAGTCGCTCCCGGCGTCGCAGACGGCACCGTACTCGAGACCAATTTCGTCGCTAATCGTCTCATTACACTCGATCAACAGCGACTCGAATTCGGCCGCTGTTGCCTTCGACTGCGCCACATCGAGGTCCTCACCGAGCGCTTTGGCGGCAGCCAGCACATCTTCGTCGGACGAGCTCAACAGCACCCACCTCCGAGTGACTGCGCGAACTCCTGTCTGATCTGCTCGCTGATCACATCGTTCGTCTGCTCGAGGAGGGCGACGAGCTCCTCTTGCGCTGCCTGATGCTGTTGGATCGTCTCGTTGTTCGAAAGTTCAGTCTGGAGTTCCTGAAGGTCGCTCATGATCGACGAGTCGAACTCGCCTCCTTGTAGCTGCTGTTGTTTTTGCTGGTACGTTTCGAGTAGTGACTGCGCTTCATCGTCCGCTTCGAGTTGCTCGCTTGCGTCGATGAACTGCTGATAGGTCTCCGAGTTGCGAAGCGTTTCGGTGAACGCTTGCAGCGACGCTTCGACGGCTGGCTCCTCCGATACAGCTTCGCTCACGACGCCGTCGCCTCCGGTTCCGTCTCCTCGGTGATATCGTCCAGCCCGGTGATCTCCTCACCGAACGAGCGCAGTTCGTCTAGTCCGACCGGCTCGTCTTGGCGCAGTGGAGCGAGCATCATCGGCACGTCGAACCGATCGCTGATCTTGCCGAGGTACTCCGCCTGCTGAGCGCGGCGGTTCGCGAAGAAGGCGTTGTCGCCGTATTCCTCTGGGAGCAGGTAGTTCGCTACCACCAGCGAGGTCTCGATCCCGACTTGATCTTTGAGGTCCGCGGCGGCTCGGTAGGCTTCCATCATCGGGGTGTACTCGGGGTACATCACGAACGCGAATGTACTCTGTTCAGGGTCTTTCATCGTCTCGATGACCTCGTCGTACTGGTCGCCTTTCGCGGGCGCGGCACCCTTCGTCAGCGAACCCAGATCCATGAAGCCCTTCCAGTCGGAGGGGAGTTCGAGCAGTCGGAGCGTGTGCCCCGTGGGGGCGGTGTCGAAGATGACGACGTCGTAGCCGTCTTCGTCGAAGTAGCTCACGAACTTCTCGAGGGCGGCCATCTCTTCGGCACACGGTGACTCCAGTTCCTCTTCGACATTCGCGATCGCCGCGTCCACGTCGATCTGGGTGTCCTCCTTCTCTTCATACATCTCGGTGACGTGATCGAGGACCTGTGTGCGGTACTCCTCGAGCGCTTTCTCCTGATCGATCCGTGCCGCGTCGAGGTTTGCTTGACCGACCGATGTCGGCTCGTGGCCGACCGACTCGCCGAAGATGTCCTCAAGGTGGGCGGCCGGGTCGGTTGTGACGACTAGCGTCTCGTGGCCTGCCTCGGCGAGCTTCGTCGCTGCTGTCGAGGCGATCGTACTCTTGCCGACGCCGCCCTTTCCGGTGAAGAAGAGATACCGCGTCTCGACGCCCGGTTGAAGCTGGTCGGCGACCGCCTCGGCGTCAGCCATCGACTCGAAGTCGATCGCGGTTTCAGCGTCTACGTCGGTCGCCGTCCCGACGTCGACGATCGCCTCGTCGCCATCGTACAGGACGCTGCCAACGTCCGCGAGGAGGTCGAGCCCTGTGATCTCGCCGGGCTGGAGTGGATACGTCGCCATCGCGTCGGCGTCGAACTCCGTCCGTGCGCGCTCGATAACGGCCTGCTCGTCGTCACGCTTCCCCTCGAAGAACGGATCCTCACACACTGACTCGGGGAGGTAGCCATTGATGATCAGTAGTTGAGACTCGATCCCGAGGTCGCCGAGATCGCTCGCGCTGCGTTCGATCTCGTCGATCGAAGAGTCCTCGGGTTTACCGACGAACGCGAATGAGGTTCGATCGTCGTCCTGGAGCGTGTCGATGGCACGCTCATAGTCCTGTTTGCGCTCCTCCATCGAGGCTGCCGGCCCGATGCAGGTCGAGCCGCCCTTCTCCAGTTCGGCATTCCAGTCTGAGGGGAGCTCCATCAGCCGGATGGTGTGTCCCGTGGGAGCGGTGTCGAAGACGACGACGTCGTACTCCGGGCTATCCATGAAGTCGACGAAGTTATCGAAGGCAGCGATCTCCTCGACGCAGGGACTGTTAAGCTGCTCTTCGACCGTCTCGATCTGGTCCTCGCCGAGCAGTTCGCGCATCGGTTCGATCGTCTCTTGGCGGTACTCCTCGGCGGCGGTGTCCGGATCGATCTCGATGGCCGAGAGGTTCTCGATGTCGTCGATCGCGGTGACCTCGTGGCCGATCTCCTGGCCAAAGATGTCCGAGAGATTCGGCGCAGGGTCGGTCGTCACCAGCAGCGTCTCGTAGTCGTTGTCGGCGAGCCAGGTTGCCGTCGCACAACTCACGGTACTCTTGCCGACGCCGCCTTTGCCGCTGAAGAAGACGAACTCGGTCTCATCACTCGTCGGTTCGACGACCGCTCGCGCGTCGGTGGGCGTTATGCTCATGCGTTAGGCCTCCTGGGTCGAGGTGGTAGTTTGGAGTGCTGCCGCGAGTTCGTCGTACGAGAGGTACTCGGACTTGGCGACGATCTCGTCGTCGACGACGGTGATCGGCAGGATCGAGGGGCCGTGTTCCTCGACCAGATCGTAGATGCGCTGCGTTTCGAGGAACTGATCGATGTTGTGCTGCATGTTCGCCCGCGAGACATCGACGTCCTCGAATTCCGCTTCGAGTTGATCGAGGGCGGCGCTGACTTCAACGAGCTTTTCGTCGGGGTCAGGACCACAGACGCCGGTGGAGCAACACATCGCCTCCTCGTACAGGGTGAGTTCAGTCATTGATGAGAATGGATCGTTCGCTCAATTGTCTGGTCGACAATGCGGCTACCATCGATCACGGGATGGATGGAGTTGCCTCGCATTCGATTGAACGATTATTTAATCATCGTCATAAGCCCTTCGACTTGATGCAGACATAGACCAACACGTGGATCAGATTTTCTACAGCGTGTAGGGTGTAGAAACACGTCGAAGCGGTGCGTTGATACCGATGATCTCCTTGGAATCATATTATTTGATGCTAAAATGGCCGAATGCTCGTTGGATGCGCGTAGCTCGCGAGTCACTCCATAATACTTAATTCACTACCTGCTCAATCGATGTGTATGTCATCGACTGAGCGGCTACAGCGGTATCTCGCCGACGAACGGGGTGGGTGTGGTGACGAGGAGGTGTGCCAGCGTCTGGCGGAACTCGAAGAGATCGACGCGGCCGCGGGCGGGCCTGCGCTGGACCAGGACGTCGGGTTGCTATCGGCGCTCGCGAACGAAACTCGGTACAAGATCGTTCGTATCCTCCACGTCGCTGGCGAGGAACTCTGCGTCTGTGAATTTGCGCCGCTACTTGACGTCAGCGACAGCGCGATCAGCCACGCTTTGTCCCAGCTCACCGATACCGGACTCGTCACGCGCCGTAAAGAGGGCAAATGGCGGAAATATCGAGCGACAGCACGCGCCAACGCCCTCCTCGTCGCCCTCGATGGATCGCGGGAGCTATGACCAGTCGATGAGAGCGATCGACGAGTTAGTTCTCACCGCTTCGTTGGAACCTGCTTTCGGGTTCGCTGTCAGTGTTCGGGAGTGGGCTATATAGGGCGAGATACTCCTCATATAAACCCTTAAGATAGCGTAAGAGCGGGTGTTCTTCATGGATACAGAATCGACGACGAAGTTGGGGTTCGTGTGTGTCCAGAATGCCGGTCGTAGCCAGATGTCGGCTGCGTTCGCCGAGCGAGAACGCGACCGGCGGGAGCTAGGAGATAGCATTGAGATTCTCACGGGTGGGACACACCCAGCTGAGAGCGTTCACGAGGAAGTCGTCACGGTCATGCAAGAGCGAGACCTCGATCTCTCCGACCGAACACCGCAGGAAGTCTCGACTGACGAGCTCGAATCGTGCGACGTCGTCGCTACGATGGGCTGTTCGACGCTGGAATTGGACGCAGAAGATGTCGATGTTCGGGACTGGGCGTTAGACGATCCCCACGGGCAGGATCTCGACACCGTCCGCGAGATTCGTGACGACGTGGAGCGACGCGTCGAGGCCCTATTTGACGAAGTCATTCAAGACGAACCTTAGCACGCGCAACGACATCGTGCGCTCTCTGTAGAGGCTATTGAGTGGGCAGAACTGCGCCTATACCTCTTGATCAGTCAGCTGGGGCGCGCTGATTTCCGGGCCTCGATAGTGGCAGAGACGAGGTAGTCTCCGAGGTCGCGGTCAGTATCCCAGTCGCTGATGAACTCCGTACTCTCGTCCTTGGGCGCGATCTCGATTGCTTCGAAGCCGGCACTATCGAGCATCGCTTCAAGGGCGTCGACGGTTGACGTACCGGCGACGCAGCCTGTTAGCGAGTCCGGGTCCATCTTGACGTCGTCGGGGAACGGCGCGGTTTGAACGACATCCGAGATGGCGACGCGGCCACCGGGCTTGAGAACGCGGTAGGTGTCGTCGAACACCCGTTGTTTTTCCGGAGCGAGATTGACAACGCAGTTCGAGATGACAACGTCGACGGTCGCGTCTGCAACGGGGAGGTGACTGATCTCGCCGAGGCGAAACTCTACGTTGTCGGCGTCGTTCTTCGCAATGTTCTCCCTCGCTTTCGAGACCATCTCCGGCGTCATGTCGACGCCGATGACGTCGCCCTCCGGGCCGACCTCTTGTGCGGCGAGGAAGCAGTCGAAGCCCGCACCCGAGCCAAGGTCGAGCACTGTCTCGCCGGACGTCATCCCAGCGAATGCCTTCGGATTTCCACACCCGAGGCCAAGGTCTGCGCCCTCAGCGATCGACGCAACATCGCCCGTGTCGTAGCCGAGGCGTTCGCTCCCGGTCACGTCCGTGTTGCCGTCACAGTATCCTCCGTCATCGGTGGTATTGATGCCGACATCGCCACAGCAGTCCTGGCCATCCGAAGCGATAGTCCCGTAGCGTTCGCGCACCATCTCGCGGGTCTCCTCGGGGTCGCGGTCACCGGCCACCGTATTAGTGTCGTTACTCATGGGCACCTCGCAGATCGTCGAGGATTTCGAGGAGGGCCGTGGTCGTTTCAGTCGGTTCGTAGTACCGCCAGGACCCCTCTTTGCGGCGTGTGACGAGTCCTGCGGTGTACAAGCGGGAGAGTGCTTGGCTGACGGCGCTTTGACTGACGCCGACTGCGGCTTCGAGATCGCAGACGCAGACGCCGTCATCGGCGTTTGCGATTCGGCGAAGCAGTTCATATCGCGTATCGTTCCCCATCGCGGTCAGTACTTGGAGGTCTGTCGCCATCGCGTCCGAGTCGACGTCTCCGGGCGGTGTGCAGCAGGTCTCTGCCCCGCCCGTGGTCCCATCCGTGATCGCATCCTTTTCCATATCAGCACTAGCTTATACAAGCAAGCATTAATATGTTTTTCTCGACGGGACCCTTCGCAACTCTGGAATCAAGGTGAGCCCTTGTTGCAGCCTTAACACCACCGAGCTGAACCCAGAAGCAGTGCGTTAGAAAGACGAATACGTCGCTCTACTCGATGTCTTTCGGGTCGCAGTGTTTCAATCGAGTCAGTACGACTCCGCCAATATTACAGAGAGGGTGTCATAGAACGAGTAGCACACCAAAGAGCAGGGTGAACGCTGAGGTGGATGAGTTCAGCGACCCTGCAAGATGATCCTTCGGTAGAGCCGTTCTTCAATGTCGCGGAAACCGAGACGCTAGCGTTGTTTGAGCATCTCTCCTTCGAGTTTCTCGAAGAGTTCGACGTGTTCGCCCCGGCGGAGACGGGGCGAACACGAGATCACGAACCACCAGAGCTGATGCGTGGCTTCCTCCATTGCTACTACCACGACATCTACGGCATTCGTCCCGTTGAGCGAGAGCTTCGGAACACGGTCGTTTGGCTCAGCTGTGGGTTCGATCGACCGCCGTCGAGAGACGCGGTCGATCGCTTTCTCACCGACCTCGAACACGTCGTTGACGAAGTCTTTGACCGACTCGTCGAGCAGGCCGCCCGGCGCGGCCTGCTCGACTTGACCTACTGTATCGATTCAACCGACGTGAGGGCGATGCCCGCCGATCAAGACGCGTCGAAGTGCTACGATCCAACCGACGACGAGTACTACTACGGCTACGGTTGCACGATCGTCTCGACCGGGCAAAAGATCCCGATTGCAGCCGAGTTCACCGAGAGTAAGCAAGCACCAGAGGAGACGGCGATGCGCGTCACGCGTGACGCGCTCGCCGTCGCTAAGCCTATCTGGATGGTCGGTGACAGCGCCTACGACACGCTCGACTGGCACGACCACCTGCTGACCGCAGGGGTCGTGCCAGTCGCTCCGTACAACGCACGAAACACCGACAACCCGAAAGACATCGAGTACAGGGTCGAAGACCGCATTGAACAACACGGCGAGGACGTTCAGCTGAAGCAGTCCACGTTGGAGGAGACGTACAATCGCCGTACTGGAGTCGAACGAACCAATGAATCAGTGAAGGACTGCGGCCTCGGGCGAACATTCGCCCGAGGCCGCGTCCACGCACGGGCGCAGGTGTTTCTTTCTCTGTGCCTTCGCCTTGTCGTCGCTATCACCAATTACGAACGCGGAGACAATCCGGGAAGCACGATCATCACGGTGTGAGAAGAGTTCTATGACGCCCTCGGGCCGATGCTAATACCGATGACGCCGGCGTAGTGATTCCCCTGCTCGAACGCGCGCTCGGCGATGGTCTCTGGGTCAGAGGTCGGTTCGACATCGCGGTCCCCGTGTTCCTCGCGCAACGCGTCGAAGTCGACATCCGTGTCCTCGACTTCGACGAGAAACTGGCAGCCAGGTAGCGCGTTCTCGATCATTATCGGATCCGAGAGCGCGAGCCATACTTCCTCAGTTGTTGTATCGTTAAGTTTGAATGTTCCACTGAATTTCATAGTATATCACTGTCCTTGGTCCGTAACCACAAGTCATCAATCACCGATCAACCATTCCATTAAAAATGGTTTGTTTCGTGATTGTCCTATTGGTTAGCTAGTGAAGTCGGTACAGACTGGGATTCCGAGTGTGTTGAAGTCAGTCATCGAAGCCAGTTCATCTGGAACTCCGTGGATATCGATCGTCTTGTTGACGAGCGTTGCCGGGTCAAGCTTGCTCGATTCGATCATGTCCAGCATCTCACTGTAGCGCGAGGGCTGGAGACCGAGCGAGCCGTGGAAATCGATCTCCTTGGAGACGAAGTCATCGACCGGCAGTGGAACCATTCCTTTTTCTTCGGAAGTGGTCAACCCGATCTGAACGTGCGTTCCTCCCTTGCGGAGGCTGTTGACTGCGTTCTGACACGTCGTTTTGATACCAAGTCCGTCGGCGGAGACATCTGCTCCACCGTTAGTGATATCTTGGACTTCGCCAGCGGGATCGTCGACTTCGGAAGCGTTAACCGTAGCGACCGCACCAAGTTCTTCGGCCTTGTCGAGGTTCTCGTCTTTGAGATCCACCCCGATAACATTACCACCAAGCGCATCAGCGATGTGGACGGCTGAAAGACCAATACCACCACACCCGTGGATTACCACGTCATCACCGGCGCTCACGGGTGCGCGATGCGCCATCGCGTGAAACGAGGTCATGAACCGGCAACCACACCCCGCAGCCGCTTCGGCGTCGATACTGTCTGGGAGCGGCACGGCGTTGACATCGGCGTGTGGGATGTGAACTTCCTCAGCGAATGCACCGGGGGCTTGGTTCATGAACCCAAGCCCAACGTGGTTCTCACAGATGTTCTCGCGACCGTTCCGACACAGGTCACAAGTACCACACGCGAGGTTGAACGGAATTGCGATTTCTTGGCCCTCTTCGACGGTTTCAACATCCTCACCGACGGAAACGATACGGGCAGTGGGTTCATGGCCAAGAACGTGTGGCGGATCAGGCCGGTATCCGAACCAGTCCCAATCTCCCTGCCAACAATGCCAATCTGATCGGCAGACACCACACCCAATGAGTTTGGCGACAGCCCCATCGGGTTCTGGTTCAGGACGGTCAATGTCCTGGACGGTCAACGGCTCCTGAAACTCCTCCAGTACTACTGCCTGCATGACAGTTACACCCATATCCGACCACATAATAAAAGTTTTGGAAAAATACGTATGAGTTCGGACAGTAAGATTATTTTGAAATGTTGAAACCCATTTTGAGATTATAATATCTTCACAGAAGGGCCGCTTATGAGGAAATATGATCTGAATATCATAAGTTTGTCGTGTGTGAGGGTGTCATACAAGAGTTCTCAAGCAGCATTATTCACGATCAGGCGGATGGATAAAACACGAGAGCAGCACAAAACGCTGGTGAAAGCGTAGAATGAGACCGCTATAATCCTCAAATAGCGGGTGTGTGACGTATTCTATGACACCCTGTTACAGATGCTAGAAGAAACTATGAACTAGTCTGCTGATCCCTATGATATAGGATTTAAATAGAGATGAAATTATTCTCCCCGTATTTCGTCGATTGATTGAGCGAGGTCTTTCGTTTTGAGGTCACTGTAGGCCTCGTGAGTCGTTTCAATTGATTTGTGACGCAGTACCTGTTGGGCCTTTTCAGACTCACCAAGTGCGTACAGCTCGGCGCCGAGCCCACGACGTGCTCCATGCGGCTTGAGATACTCGTGCCCGTCCTCGAGTTGGATGTTCGCTTCGCTGGTAAGGCGTTTCATTACCCGTCGTGCTCCTTCCTTGGAAATTGACGGCGGCGCGACCTCGTGCTCGCGGAGTAGATCGTCGAGGACATCTGTCTTCGACGTGTCGCCTCTCTCCTCAAGCGCTTTCGACAGTCGATCTTTACCGAGTTCTGACTCAAGAACACCGCGTTTCGACTGAAAATGGCCGGTTGGGAAGATAGGCCACTCGTCAGTTGGCGGATCAACGTATTTCCGATGTCGCTTAAGGACGTCGCGAGCAGCCTTTGGTAGTGGGACCTCTTCGCGATCGCGAGACTTCCCAAAGACGGACAGGACGTGTCTCTCGAGGTCAACGTCGCTCCAGGTAATGCCGTCGCGTTTCTCGTCCTTCGAGTCGTCGAACAACTCCGCACCTCGAGCGCCAGTCTCAGCGAGCAGTACCACGATCGTTCGGTCCCGCGAGGCCGTCACTGGATCGGTTCGAATTGTACCATCATTCGCCATGTCGACGCGTTTGGTCGCATAGTTCACAATCGCTTGGCGCTGTTCTGGCGACCAGAATTGGCTCGAGGAGTCGCTTGTATCCTCAGGCAGATACTCAGTCGCCTTGTTTGTCTTCGCTGGGTTCGCGTCAAGCAGTTCCTCCCGAACACAGAACGAGAGGAACGAACGCACGTATGCGAAGTACGTGTTCGCTGTCGACGCTGCAATCTTACCGTCGACCTGATCTTCACGGAGCGTATACCCGAACTCCCGAAGGTCGCCCGCCTCGAGCTCGCGAATCTCATCGATCCCCTCGCGCTGGCAGAACGAAGCGAATCGCTCAAGTGCTGGCCGCATGGTCGCTTTCGATCCGTCGGACTTGATCGAGCGCTCGAGATAGCGGGAGACTGCTTTGTGGACGGCAGAACCCTGTCGATCAGTCGGGGTAGACATTCGTATGCGGGGTACAGTATCGGTCCTTGTAAATTACCTTCGTTAAATCGGAGTTTAACCAAGGCCCTCGAGAAATTGGAATTCTGCCGCCTCAGGCTTCATTGAGTCCATAGAGAGTCGAATCGGAATTTTATAAACTGCATAGTGATATAATATTTGCGGCAGTTCCGGAAGAGGAGACTACAGTCCGTTTAGCAGGCTTGTTGTCGGTTAATTCGGTCAAATCAGCATCCGTGCTCGGTTAAGCCGAGAAACCGAGAGACTGCGCTCTGTTGACGAAGTTATCGTTGTAGACGTGTGAGGAGAGATTATATTAACGGAACTCTCCTAAGATTTTATTTGACGGTGGCTGACCTCCCTCTTTCTAGCAGTATTCATACTTTCTGAAGTACTGACATCAATCTGACTACTATGTATCCAGCAAACGCACTGGGTGTGCAGGCCGGCGCGTAAGCAGTGCGTCAAGTTGTTCTAGACACGACGTGCCGCTGGCGACGACGGTCCGGTCCGCAGTGTTTTCCGTCGTAAATTGATCAACGAGCGTTTCGCCGACATCGATGCTGAGTTCGTAGTACTCGGACTTGTAGCCGAAGCTTCCAGCCATCCCGCAGCACTCTACGTCTGAGGTCCTGACGTCGAACCCGCAGTCCTCGAGAACCGCTAATGTATAAGGTTCGAGGTTGAGCGTGCGCTGTTGGCAGTGACTGTGATAGGCAATCTGCATGTCGTCTCCGTCCGGGAGTGCATTGATATCTGCGCCATTTTCCAGCAGACCGTAGACGTATTCCAGAATCTCATAACTATGGTTTTTCAGAGCAGTGTAATTGTCCTCGGGGAGGAGCCGTTCGTACTCCCGGTGAAACATCGCGAGGTCCGAGGGCTCCACGACGACGACGTCGTGGCCCGCAGCGACGGCGGGTGCGAGGGCATCATAGACGTCCTCGGCGTTGGACTGGGCGGTCGCCACCATCCCCTGTGAGAGTGGTGCGCGTCCGCTCTCGCCGGCAGACGGGACGTCGACGCGGACGTCGAGCGCCTCGAGGACGCGGATGGCGGCTTTTCCGCGTTCGGTGCGCACGTAGTTTGTGTATGCATCGGGATATAGTGCAACCTGACGGCGTGCCTCTTCGGGATCTACTTGTGGTCCACGGTTCTTGAACCACTCGACGAGGGATTCACGCTCGAACTCCGGAAGTTCACGGCGGCTATCGACGCCGAGAGTCCGCTCCATCAGAGAGCGGGCGGGACCGGCCTGTGCGACCCAGTTCGAAAGCGGTGCGAACGCCGAACCGAGTTTCGCCAGCGTATCGAAGTTCCCGAATAAGCGCTTCTGGAGGTCGACTCCGCCAGGTTCCTCATCAGGAGTAAGTCCTTTTACAAGGAAGTCGAGATCTCCATCCTTTCCGCGGTTGATGCGGTCGCGGACAACAGTATTGATCCATGGGATGTCAATATTCACCGGACACTGATTCACGCATCGACTGCACCCTGTACAGAGATCGTTAAACTCCGCGGCGCTGTCGGCACCGTGAACGCCGGCTTCCCACCCGGTGGCGATACCGCCAGAGTACGTCTCACCACCGAAAGCGTGGCCACCGACGTGCTGGAAGTTCGCACACGAGTTCGCGCACGCAGAACACCGGATGCAGTACAGCGTCTCCCGGAGCTGGTCGTCCTCACGCATCTCCATGCGGCCGTTGTCGATGAGTACGAGGTGAAATTCGCGCTCGTCGCCGGAACCAAGTTCATCGTCCACATCGAAGGTCGGTGAATCACCAGGTGGCGTGAAGAGCGAAACGTAAGAGGTAATATCCTGTCCGGTCCCCGACCGGCCGATGAGTTCGACAAACGGCTGGAGATCCTCGACACGTGGAATGATCTTTTCCACGCCTGCGACCGCGACGTGGGTGTCCGTCGCCTGCACGCACTTGCGAGCGTTGCCCTCGCTCGTAACCAATGCAAGTGTACCGGTATCCGCTGTGACGAAGTTCGCCCCGGTCATACCAACTTCGGCGTCCACGAACTTCTCACCGAGATACTCGCGGGCGAACTGCGTCAGTTCCTGGGCGGTTTCGAGGGGTTTCTCCGGCTCGAAATACGCGTTGAACAGCTCCGCGATCTCCTCGCGGGACTTGTGAATGGCCGGTGCGACGATATGCGAGGGCGCCTCGTCGGCGACTTGCAACACGAACTCGGCGAGGTCGGTTTCCCAGACATCCGACCCGCTGGCCTCCAGGGATTCGTTTACCTCGATCTCCTCGCTGGTCATCGACTTCGATTTTACGAC
>NZ_JAAVUO010000004.1:0-171362 GCF_012163165.1 Natronococcus sp. JC468 | reverse complement strand
GACGGTCTCCTTCAACCCCAGCGCATTCGTTCACCGACTTGGGGCTTAAACAGGATTCTCATAAAGTCAGAGCAGGTTCTTCAACTCCTCGGCGACGGTCGCGATCTTCGCGTAGCCGAGAAACGAGACGAACACGAGCGCCGTTGCCGGAAGGACTGCACCCGTTCCGAACGGTGCGAGGCCGCCGTCGCTGGCCAGCGTCGAGTAGTCGAACGAAATAAAGCCCGCGAGAGCGAACGCGGTGAGGATCGCGAGCAGTGCGAACACGATTATCGTCTGAACACCGCCCGTCTCCTTGGCGCCGATATAGTTGATGCCGACGAAGATCAACCCGGCAAGAAGCGCTCCGAACTGAATCGGGCTCAGAAACGCGATCTCTGGCAGCGAAACGAACACGGCGAGATACTGGCCGAACCCGATGCAGTAGAACGCGGACGCGAAGGCGAGTCCCATCCAGTCGCCCATGCCAGCGATCGAACCGAACATCGGTCCGAGCGATTTGTTGATGTAGTAGTAGCCGCCTCCCGCTTTCGGCATCGCCGTCCCGAGTTCGCTCACCGAGAGGGCGTTCACCATCGCGATCAGGCCGCCGACGACGAACGACACCACGACGATCGGTCCCGCCTCGTTGGCGGCGACACCGGGTAAGACGAAGATTCCAGCACCGATCATCGTCCCGATCCCGATCGTCATCGCGGAGACCAGACCGAGGTCCTTCGCGAGTTCCTCGTCACCGTCGGCGTGGCTCATACCGGAATCGTTGCAGACGATGCGCATAATGCTACCGGCTAGATTACTGAAACAGTAATTTTAACGGCCTGTATTAACGCATCAGAAGAGGTCGCTGTGAGATCGATATAAAGTACCGGGCCGCCGTACGATACGAGTACCATGAGTTATCGGCTCGACGAGATCGACCGGCGCATCATTTACGAACTGATGCACGACGCTCGGAATACGTCCGCACCGACGATCGCCGAATACGTCAACGTCTCACCGGGTACGATACGGAATCGCATCAAGCAACTCGAGGAGCACGACATCGTTCGCAGCTACACCGCCGAGATCGACTTCGAACGGGCCGAGGGCCATCTGACGAACCTGTACGTCTGTAACGCACCGGTCTCCGAACGTAACGCACTCGCACAGGAAGCGAGCGCTGTCCCTGGCGTCATCAACGTTCGCCAGTTGATGACTGGGCGGCGGAATCTCCACGTTATGGCCGTGGGGGAAGATACGGAACACCTCAGACGGATCGCTCGAGCCCTCTCGCGTCTCGGGATCGAGATCGAAGACGAAACCCTGATCGAATCCGAAATCAACAGTCCCTACGCGGCGTTTGGACCCGACGAGGAGATTTCGATCGACAGTGCGACGGACTTCATCAGCCTCCCCGGCGACGCGAACGTCGTCGACGTGACTGTACAGGCTGACGCTCCGATCGTCGACCACACGCTCGAGGAGGCGGTGGAACGCGGCGTCCTCGACGACGACTCGCTGGTTATCGCGATCGAGCGAGAAGAGGACGTGTTGACGCCTCACGGAACGACCGTCATCCAGCCGGACGACATCGTAACGGTGTTGTCTCGAAGCGGTGCCACCGATCGCGTGATCGACGCGTTTATCGCCGAAGAAGAGGCCTAAGCTGCCGTTTCGAGCGATCCAATTCCGTCGCAGCTCTACGAACGAGTCGTCCGGTGCGGCCGCTGTGGACACTGTTTCAGTGCCTGCAAGCCGCGTCGTCGAAACAGGAAGTCCCGTTCGAGAGACGGGAAGCCCCACCCTCAACGAGCGAGCCACTATTGTGGCGAGCGAGTAGGGTGGGGTTGTTCACTCGACCGACCGGGCTGCCGTTTCGCCGAGCGGATCCGACGGTCCGTCGTCCACGAGGTCCTCGTCGGATCGATCGTACGGGCTCACCTCGAGGTGGGCGTTCTCCTCGCGGTCGAGCCAGATGGCGATCCCGAGCGCGACCGTACCGACCAGCGCGGCGACGAAGGAAGCGACCGCGCCCGTGAAGCTCTCGGCGCCGCGGACCGCTCGAGCGAGCGAGCCGACCAGTCCGACGAGCCCGCCGGCCAGCCCGGTCGCGCCCGCGCCGTAGAAGACGACCGCGGGGTGGAAGCTCCGGACGACGTACCGGGTCTTGAGCCGCCACAGGAAGCTCCGCAGCAACAGCAGGGAGACGTACCGGACGAACGACGGGTAGCCGATGCTCGACTCCTCCTCGCCGTAGACGGCCGTCATGGGGACGTCGGCGACCCGGAACTCCGCGACGTTGAGGTGGGTGAGGACGTGGTTGAGGAAGCCGTACTGGTCGGTGATCGCCTCGAGGTCGAGGGCCTCGATCGCCTCCCGTGAGATAGCGGTGTACCCGTTCTGAGGGTCCGACAGCGTCCAGTAGCCCGTCGCGAACTTCGAGAGTCCCGTGAGTGCGGCGTTGCCGACGAACCGGAACGTCGACATGGAGTCCCGATCCTCGGGCGCGAGCAGTCGGTTCCCCTTCGCGTAGTCGGCCTCGCCGTCGACGACGGGGTCGAGGATCCGATCGAGGATCGCGGGGTCCATCTGGCCGTCGCCGTTCATCACGGCGACGACGTCGATTCCGTCGTCGACGGCCCGCTCGTAGCCCGTCTTGACCGCGCCACCGTACCCCCTGTTCTCTTCGTGACGGATCGGGACGATCCGTCGGCCGTCGCCGCCGTCGGCGACCGCCCGCGCGGGTTCGGCCGACTCGTTGATTCGTTCGGCGACCCGCTGGATGACGCCCCAGGAGCCGTCGGGCGAGGCGTCGTCGACGGCGTAGATCCGATCGACGTAGGCGGGCACCGTCTCGAGGACGCGGCCGACGAACGCCGCCTCGTCGTAGGCGGTGACGACGACCGCGACCGACTCGCCCTTATACATCGCGTCCACCGTCCGTTCGCCTCGGCTCCGGCGGCTCCGACGCGTCGCTCGCGCCGTCTCCCTCGCCCCCGACGGGCGGCGAGCCCCCGCGGCTCCCCGCGAAGGTGTACTGGCGGTGCCCGGTTCCCGAGAGGTCGACGGCGTCCCGGCCGTCGACGACGACCATCGGCTCGAGCTCGCGCCAGGGGATCGCCTCGAACTCCTCGTGGGGCGTGACGACGACGGCACCGTCGAAGGATTCGTCGGGCAGATCCTCGAGGGCGACCGGGCGGGCGCCGTACTCGGCGGGATCGACCAGCGGATCGACGCCCGCGACGTCGGCGCCGGCCTCCCGGAGCGCCTCGATGACGCCGATCGCGGGCGAGGCGCGGGTCTCCTCGACGCCGGGGCGGTACGTGATCCCCAGCACCGCGACCGAGGCCTCGGCGAGGTCGGTTCCCGTCGCCGCCAGCTCGTCGGCGAGCCTGTCGACGACCACCGACGGCATCGCGTCGTTGAGCTCCCGGGCCGTTCGCATCACCGGCATCGGTTCCTCGAACCGCGACAGCAGGAAGTGCGGGTAGTAGGGAATGCAGTGACCGCCGACGCCGGGGCCCGGCTCGTGGAGCTGACACACCGGAATGCCGTTGGCGGTGTCGATCGCCTCGCGGACGGAGATCCCCAGCTCGTCGGCGAGCCGCCCCAGCTCGTTGGCCAGCGCGATGTTGACGTCGCGGTAGACGCCCTCGAACACCTTCACGGCCTCCGCGGTCGTCGCGTCCGAGACCGCGTGGACCTCGTTGCTCGTGATCTCGTCGTAGATCAGCTCGGCCGCGCGGGTGCTGGCTGCGTCGACGCCGCCGACGACCTTCGGGTAGGCCCCGCGGATGTCCCGCAGGGCCCTCCCCGAGGACGTCCGCTCCGGACAGAACGCGAGCCCGAAGGCTCCGCGCTCGAGCCCGCTCTCCTGGCGCAGGTGTGGGTACAGGACGTCCCGACAGGAACCGGGCGGCAGCGTCGACTCGGCGATCACCAGATCGCCCGGCGCGAGTCCCGCGGCGACGTCCTCGAGGACGGATTCGACGGTCGTCAGGTCCGGCTCGTCGTCCTCGGTCACCAGCGTCGGCACGATGATCGCGTGGATCCGGGCGTCCGCGGCGGCCACGGCGCCGTCGGTCGTCGCCTCGAGCCGTCCGCGCGCGACCTGGTCGGCGACGAGCTCGTCGAGCCCGGGTTCGCCGACGACGTGGCTTCGCCCCTCGGCGACGGTCTCGACGACGGCCGGGTCGACGTCGACGCCGGTGACGTCGCCCGCGGTCTCGGCGTAGACGCCCGCCAGCGGCAGCCCCATCTTGCCGAGCCCGTAGACGGCGACGGGGATCTCGCCCCCGACGAGTCGCTCGCGGAGTTCGTCGTCCGATAGCTCGCCGTCGTACGGCGCGGGCGGACGAGCGCTCATCGGGCGTTCACCTCCCGCCCGCGTCGTCCGCCGAGTTTCGCGTCGATCGCCTGGACCGTCTCGAGGGCGGCGACGCCGTCCTCGGCGGTCACCTCGGGGTCGGACCCGCTGCGGACGGCCTCGAGGAACGACTCGAGTTCGCACCGCAGGGGCTCGCTCGTGGCGATCCGCGGCCGTTCGACGACGCTCTCGTGGCGGTAGCGGTTCTGGCCGTCGTCGGTGAGGTACTCGGGGTAGGAGTCCCGGTGGATGAGCACGGACTGCTCGAGGTAGTCAACCTCGACGAGACACTCCCTGGCGGTGACGGTGAGCCGCCTGACCTTCTTCTGTGTGACCCGGCTCGCGGTTAGGGCGGCGACCACGTCGCCGTACTCCATCGTCGCCGTCGCGTACCGCCCGTCGGCCGCGCCGATCGCCGAGATCGACGTCGGCTCCCGGCCGAGGACGGCGCCGACGACGTCGACGTCGTGGATCATCAGGTCGAAGACGACGTCGCCGGGCGCGTCCCGGTTGACGGGCGGGCCGAGTCGTTCGGCCTCGACGCCGATGATCTCGAGGTCGTCGATCAGCTCCTCGAGCATCCCCACCGCGGGGTTGAACCGCTCGATGTGGCCGACCTGGAGAACTCGCCCGTGCTCCCGGGCCAACTCGGCGAGGGCGCGTCCCTCCTCGACCGTGCCCGCGATCGGTTTCTCCACGAGGACGTCGAGGCCGGCCTCGAGACACCGCGAGACGACGTCGGCGTGGGCGTGAGTCGGTACCGCAACGGTGACGGCGTCGCACCGATCGAGCAGCGTCTCGAGGTCGACGGCGTCGGTTCCGTACTCGGCAGCGACCCGTCGGGCGACCTCGCGGTCGCGGTCGGCGACGCCGACGAGGTCGACGGTTCGCAGCTCGCTGTACACCCTCGCGTGGTTCTCGCCCATCGAGCCGGCGCCGATGACGCCGGTCCTGACGGGAGGTTGGTCTGTCATTGCGTATCGTAGTAGTCGTGTACCGCCTCGACGACGGTTCGTCGCCCGTCGGCCGACAGCATCGGGTGGACGGGCAGGGAGAGGACTTCCTCGGCGGCCCGCTCGGCCTCCGGGAACGTCGCCGCGGCCGTGCTCACGGAGTCGTAGGCCGGCTGGCGGTGGATCGGTCGCTCGTAGTAGATCCCGGTGTCGACGTTTCGCTCCGCGAGCGCCGCCGCGAGCGCGTCCCGGTCGTTCGCCCGAACCGTGTACTGGTGGTAGACGTGGCGGTACCGGGCGGGCTCGGTCGGCGTCTCGAGGGACAGGTCGGTGAAGGCCTCGTCGTAGGCGGCCGCGTGCTCGCGGCGCGCCCGATTCCGGGCAGGCAACCGCTCGAGCTGGACCCGACCGATCGCGGCCGCGATCCCGGTCATCCGGTGGTTGTGGCCCAGCTCGAGGTGGTCGTAGCCGCCGGTTCCGGTCTCGCCGCGGCCGTGGTTGACGTACCGGGCTGCCCGGTCGGCGACGTCCTCGCGGTCGGTCGTGACGATCCCGCCCTCGCCCGTCGTCATGTTCTTCGTCGGGTAAAACGAGAAGCAGGCGGCGTCGCCGAGGGTGCCGACCCGAGTCCCCTCGCATTTCGCCCCGTGGGCCTGGCAGGCGTCCTCGAGGACGAACAGGCCGTGCTCGTCGGCGAGATCTGATAGCGCGGGCATCGGGGCCGCAAGCCCGTAGAGGTGCACCGGTAGCAGGCCGACGACGTCCTCGCGGTCGCGGACGACCCGTTCGACCGCGCCGGGATCCAGCGCGTACGTCTCGGGGTCGATGTCGGCGAACACGGGCGTCCCGCCTGCGAGCCGGATCGCGTTCGCGCTCGCGACGAACGAAAACGGCGAGGTGACGACCGCGTCGCCGTCCTCGAGACCCAGCGCCTCGAGGGCGGTCACCAGCGCCGTCGTCCCGTTCGAGGTCGCGACCGCCCGGTCGGTGCCACAGAAGGCGGCGAACTCCGCCTCGAAGGCCCGAACCTCGGGCCCGTCGGCGAGTTCGCCGCGCTCGAGGACCTCGCGGACGCGATCGATCGCATCCTCGTCGAGCGACGGGTCGGCGATCGGGACGGACTCGTCGTCCGCGGGGGCGCGCTCGATGGCACTGTCGGCGCCGTCGGCGTCGGTTTCGGTGTCGGTCATTCGAGCTGGTTCGGTCCCTCGAGGGGGGCTGGAAGCGGTCGCGTTCGAGCCGGTGCGCCCACGGCGAGGCTGTCGGCGGGGACGTCCTTGACGACGACAGCGCCGGCCGCGACGAACGCGTTCTCGCCGACGGTCACCCCCGGCAGGATCGTCGCGTTCGCGCCGACGGAGGCGCCGTCCTCGAGGGTCGGCCCCTCGAGGTCGGCCTCGGTTCG
Source organism: Natronococcus sp. JC468 (assembly GCF_012163165.1). NCBI lineage: Archaea > Methanobacteriati > Methanobacteriota > Halobacteria > Halobacteriales > Natrialbaceae > Natronococcus > Natronococcus sp. JC468. The sequence continues at coordinate 164,659 of NZ_JAAVUO010000004.1, read as the reverse complement.
GACGGGGTACTCGTCGTTGGTCATGACGGCACCCGGGCCGACGAAGACGTTGTCCCCGATCGTCGTCTCGGTCGGCACGTAGACGTTCGTCTGGAGGCTCACGTGCGAACCGATCGTCGTCTCGCCGTCGATAACGGTCTTCGTGCCGACGAGGACGTCGTCGCCGATCGTGGTTCGCTCGCGGATCAGGACGTCGTGGCCGGTGGTGAACCCGTCGCCGATCGTTACGTCGCCGTAGACGATCGAGCCGGCTCTGATCGTCGCGTCGGCGCCGATTCTGGTAGGTTCGTCGAACTCGCCGTGATCGATCGTCGCGTCGGCGGCGATCGTACAGTTCTCGCCCGAGACGAACCGCGTCACGGGGACCCGCCTCCGCTCGAGGGGGCGCTCGGAAGCCGTCCCTCTGTGTCTCGTCGGTCGTGTCTGTGTTCTCTCATAGCTACTCGGTGCCCGAATGGGCAGTCGTCCGGACACACCCGGTAGCGCGGCTTTGTTATCCCCGGCTTGACGGGCGCGTAGTCCCGTACTACGCGAGCGCTCACGGGGCGGACGCCGGTGAGGCCCCGATCTGCGGTCGCTCGCCGCCGACGCCCGACTTCAGGCCGGTGAAACTCCGATTCTGACGTCAATCACGGCTCCTAACCGGTATATAGCGATTTCAGGTCGGTAACTGCGAGATAGTAAAGGCTCGACCCGTCCCACTCGGTGGTGTGAGTCATCCGAACAGCCCCCACGGACGGATACGGGAGTCGGAATCGGGAGGGAAACCATGACCGACGGGGAGTTCAGTCAGGCCGAACTGTTCGACGTCTTCAGCAACGCGCGCAGGCGCTACGCCGTCAAGTACCTCCGGCGAGGGGGCGGCACCTGTGACCTCGCGCCGTTGGTCGAGCAGGTCGCCGCCTGGGAGAACGGGATCGGGACCACCGAGGTGACCCGGACCCAGCGGCGCCGGGTCTACATCTCGCTGTACCAGACCCACCTGCCGATGCTCGAGGACCACGGCATCGTCGACTGGGACCCCGACACGCACACAATCGAACTCCTCCCCAGCGCCGACGTGTTCGAGCCGTACCTCGACAGGCGCCCGGGGTACCAGCGCCCCTGGCACCGGCTCTACGCGGCGGTGACCGCCCTCGGCGTCGTCGCGCTCGCGCTCACCTGGCTGTCGATCGGCCCCGCGACGACGGCGCTGGCCCCGCTGGTCGCGGTGGCGCTCTGTCTGGCCGTGCTGGCGGTGTCGATCCTCCAGTACGTCTCGAGGCGACCGACGCTGACGCTGCCGTTCGGCGCGGCGGGTCGGTAGTCCGACCGCACCCCGCAGACGACGCGATTCGAACGGCGACGGGGCGTTCGCGGTTCGATTACTCGCTCTCCGCCTCGTCCGGCTCAGGTTCCTCCGCGACGGTCACCCAGAAGTACGCCTCCTCGAGGGCGTTCTCCTCGGTCGGGGTCGTCGGCGCCTCCTCGCCCTCGAACAGCAGGACGCTGATCCGAACGGTCTCGCCGGGTTCGGCCGTCGGCGCCACCTCGTAGGTGCCGTCCGCGGCCGAGCCCGCACCGACCGTCGCGCCGATCCGACCGCGCTCGGTTCGGTCGACGACCTCGCCGCCCTCGACGACCTGCTCCTGAACGACGATCGCGTACTCGCGGGTCTCCCCGCCGCCGTTTTCGACCTCGATCGTGACCGGAACCGACTCGCCCGGCGCGACCTCGTCGGGGAACTCCCCGGCGACGAGCTCGCCGTCCTCGGTCTCGGAGTACAGCGAGAGCTGGTCGTACCCGCCCGCCGAGGCCGGAAACAGGAACGCGGCGAGGAGCGCGCCGAGCGCGACCGCGATCGCGACGCCGAGGACGACCGACGACAGCCCCACCCCGCCGCCCAGTCGCTCGCGGATCGTCCGGATCGAGACGGTAAATCGGACGGCCGCGGGGGTTCGCAGTCGGCGAACGACCCCGAGCTGGGCCAGCCCGATGGCGACGGCCGCCAGCCCGCCGGCGACCGACGCCGCCTCGAGCGCGAAGCCGGCGAACGGGAGCGCGATCACGACGATCGGCCCGACGGCGATCGACAGAGCTAGCCCGAGCGCGAGTCGCTCGGTGACGTCGATCCCGCGCGGACGACGGGTCGTCGCCGTCCGCGCCGTTCGTCTGGCGCTTCGCTCCCCGGCCGGGAACAGCACCGAGACGAGGGCGTACCCGGGGAGAAACAGCGCGAGCGGAAACGTCGCCAGCAGCCGCGGCGCGGTCCCCGGCTCGAGGTTCGTGACGGCGGCGTAGGCAAGCGCAGCCGCCAGCGAGACCACCGCCAGGTCGAGGGGGTACCACCGGAGGAAGCCGAACCGCGGCTCCGCGCTCGTCGGGTGACTCATCCGACGCTCACCGCGGCTGGTCGGGCGATCGGCGACTCGAGAACGGGGGCTACTACCATGGATCGTTGAGCCGGTCCCCGCTCGCGGGCTTTGTTATATCCGGATTACGGCTCGACGGGACCGATCGGAAACGCACGGATCGACGGCGCGGTTCCGGATCGGGATCGACAGCGGCGGGCTACAGGTCGACGTACTGTTGCTCCCACTCGCGGCGCTCGCTGATCCGTTCGCGCCCCTCGTCGGTGATCGCGTAGTAGTTGGTGCGTCTGTCGAGCTCGCCTTTCTCGACGAGGCTTTTGTTGACGAGCGTGTCGAGGTTCGGGTACAACCGTCCGTGGTTGATCTCGGAGCTGTAGTACTGTTCGACCTCGTCTTTGACCGTCTGTCCGGACGGTCGATCGGCGCCCGCGATCACGTACAGGAGGTCGCGCTGGAAGCCGGTCAGATCGTGCATTGCTCAATCACACTGACCGTTCCACTGAGCGGATATTTGTTATCCGTATCGTACAGCCGCGTTAGTAGTTCTTTCCGATCCGACCGCCCGAAGTAAGATGATGCTGGTCGCGACGGTACGGCACCCCCCGTGCGGCGCTCGGACCCGCCGTCGCTACTCGGTTTTCGACAGCGAGACGTCGATCCCGCTCGAGTCGATTCTGATGCGCAGTCCCTCGACGGTCGCCCTGTAGGCCGTCGTGTGCGAGCCACTCTCCTCGAAGCGGACGCACTCCTCGAGGAGGTCGCTCTCGAGGAGGTTATTGATGCGCCGATAGACCGTCGCCGAGGAGCTGTCGGTTCGGGCGGTCAACTCCTTGGCCGTCTTGGGGCCGTCGCTGGTCGCGACGAGGATCGTCCGTGCGCAGTCGTCCCCGAGGACGTTCAGCTTCACTGACGGGTTCGAGTCCGATTCCGCTCGTGTCTCGGTCGCTTGCGTTGACATAGTCGTGATCACCCAGCTGTGCCGGAGCCCCCGGTACCGGTAGACGGTACGAGCTCCGGTCCTAGAGCCGCGGCGGTCCGCGGTCGTCGACCCCGGCGCCGCGTTCCAACACGTAGATCGGTAAGCGGTAGTGGTATTTGATAACGGTGGACCTTACACCCAGTTGCAAAATCTCCGCCAACGGAAACTGTTGCTTTCGGTCGAGAAACGGACACTTTCGATCGGCGTCGAATTCGAGACGTCGCGGCAACGGTCGGCGAACCCGGAAGAACCCGGCTGAATTCACCTTGAGATCGGATCCGTCCGTTCGACCGAAAGCCCCGATAGCGGTCGCAGTAGCCGCCAACGCGGGCAGAAATGACGGGTTTCCGGGAGTATCCACCCGGTCGCGGAGTGAACGGTCGCGGTCCTTTATCCACATCTACCCCCCTGCATGGGAGTGAGGTCGGATGGCGCGATCCCGTCGCCCGTCCGCGACCCCCTTCCCTTACCCATGAACCCCACACAACACGGCTGGAAACCGATGGAATCGTCGTCGGCAGGCGCTCGCTGTCGAAACTGCGGGACACACGTCACCCAGCAGTTCGCCCGGGTTTTCGGCGACAACGGCGACGTCGTCCACGGCTGTCCCGCCTGCACGACGTATCGGGAGATGCAATCGGGCGGCCACCTGCCCCGCTAATCGCTCGCCCCGTTTTCCCCGTGTTAGTTTCCTGTCTCGGCCGATAGAATACAATCCTTCCGGAACGAAAGTACAGGAATTAATACCGCAGGTTGAAGTCGGTGGTCGGCGAAACCCTGGCGTATGGTAGTGGGTGGTAGACCGGTCGAGAACTACACGTCGTCGGACGCTTCTTGAGAATGTCCGTACAGACGAACCGAACCGACTCGCTCGAGGAAAGCGAGGTCTTTCACATTCTAGGGAACGATCGCCGCCGAGCGATCGTCCAGTTGCTCGCCGGAGAGGCCGGCCAGATCGACGTCTCGGACGTCGCGACTGAGATCGCGTCGACCGAGTCCGACGCGGCGTCGGTTCCGAACAACCTCTACAAGAGCGTCTACGTCTCTCTCCAGCAGACCCACCTCCCGCAGCTCCAGGAGGACGATGTCATCGAGTACGACTCCGAGGCGAAGACGATCCGTCCCGGTCCGAACTTCGACGACGTCCTCGGGTACGTCGACGGCGAGACGAGCGATCGCTCCTCGACGCTTCGCCTTCATCTCGGGATCTGCCTGCTCGGACTGCTCCTGATCGCGATCGCCGGCCTCGACGGAACCGCCTCGAGTCTCGATCCCGTCCTCTCGAGCGTGCTCGCGTTGCTCGTCGTCGCGGCGAGCAGCCTCTACCAGCTCCTCGGCTAACCGCTCGACCCCGGACCGTCTCACTCGTTTTTGGGTCGCTCCGGCGACTTCGAGGCGGTCGGCTCGTGACCCGGCAGACAGACCAGGTTCTCCCGCCCCAGCCGGAGCTTCGTGACCTGCTCGTCCTCCTCGAGTTCGGCCAGCAGTCGGCTCACCTTCGCTTTCGACCAGTCGACGGAGTCGACGATCTTCGACTGTTTCATTCGGCCGCCGTTTTCCCTGACGAGTTCGCACACCCACTCCCGATCGGTCATGAACTCCTCGTCGCGACGCGGTTCGGACTCGCTTCCGAGCGAGGTCGTCCCGACCAGCTGGTTCCGGGCGACGAGAACGCCGCCGAGTATCACCAGCGCGAGGAGTCCGACGACGGCCGCGAGGTGGGGATCCCAGACGAGTCCGGGACCGGAGACGTCTCCGGGGACGGTACCCTCGGTGGTCGACGGAACGAGCGCGCCGGTAGCGGAAGGAGTCGTGATCATGGTGGCTGGAGAGATCGGTCCGTGGTACCGCACGCTGCGGAGCGACCGTCTTACGCAGAACCGTCGATAGCGCCCCACAAAGTATTTTTTATAAATCATGTAGTGTTATCCCAGTCACTGTATGTCACCTACAGCCCAGTATCAGGCGATTTAGCGCCACATCTAGATATCAACAAAGCGTGTTCTATTCTGATACGTCTGCGGCGCGCTACACCCCGGGGACGCCCGCTGCTTCGAATGCGGTGAGGCCGAGGAACGCGAGCACGTAGAGGACGACGAGCACGGCGAGCCAGGCGACGATCGTGATGACGAGCGCGTCGATCCAGCCGCCCGGATACCGGGCGTTGATCACCGCGAGATAGGCCAGAAACACCAGTATCGGGCCCAATAGCGGAATCCATCCCAGGAAGAGACCGACGACCGCCCAGACGATCGCCCCGATGAGGGCGGTGATCAGTGCGTAGGTGTAGTCCTCGGTGTCGACGACGACCTTCGCGCCGACGAAGATGCCGAACGCGCCGATCAGGAGGCTGACCAGGAAGACGACGAGGTTATCGATCATAGGTCGATCGCACCCGGCCGAGCCCGTTAGTTATCTCTCACCTACGCGAACCGATCGAGAATCGCACGAGCGGCGTCGATCGATTTCCGCAACTCGAGGCGGAAACGCGCCAATCCGTCGATACCGACGGAAAACCACGATTAGCGACAGGACCGGCTCGAGGCGACGATCGCGGTCGCCACGGTCGGCCCGAGCACCACGCTTGAGGGGCGACGCCGGCCGGGCGAGAGCCGACCGATCGAGCCAACAGAAGGTATATCCGGGCTTCGCGGGTACGTGATCCCGATGACCGCCGATCTCGTCGTGCGAAACTGCACCGTCGTCACCCCCGCCGGGCGAACCCCCGACGCGGGCGTCGCCGTCGAGGACGGGACGATCACCGCCGTCGCGCGCAGCGACCGCCTCCCCGACGCCGAGCGGGTCCTCGACGCCGAGGGGGCCGTCCTCGTGCCGGGCGTCGTCGACTGTCACATCCACAACCGCGAGCCCGGCCTCGAGTACAAGGAAGACTGGGAGTCGGCCACCCGCGCGGCGGCCGCGGGCGGCGTGACGACCGTCGTCGGGATGCCAAACACCGATCCCGTCATCGACCGCCCCGAACGCCTCGAGCTGAAGTACGAACGGGGCGAGGCCGGCGCCCACGTCGACTTCCAGAGCTACGCCGTCGTCACCTCGGAGAACCTCGAGGCGATCCCAGACCTCGACGCGGCCGGCGTACTCGGGTACAAGATCTTCCTGGGCTCGACGGTCGGGGACGTGCCGCCGCCGACCGACGGCGAGATCCTCGAGGCGATGGAGCGGATCGGCGAGACGGGCAAGCGGCTGGGCTTTCACGAGGAGAACGGCGAGATCATCGATTATTACACGGCGCGGTTCCAGGCCGACGGTCGGAACGACCCGATCGACCACTCTCACTCGCGGCCCGCCATCGCCGAACAGGAGGCCGTCGAGCGGATGATTACCTTCGCCGCGGAGACCGACGCGTCGATTCACATGTTCCACGTCTCCTCGGGCTCCGCAGCGGAAGCCGTCGCCCGCGGCAAGGAGCGGGGCGTCGACGTCACCGCGGAGACGACGCCGCACTACCTCTGGTTCACGGAGGAGGTCATGCACGAGAAGGGCAACGTCGCCCGGATCCAGCCGCCGATCCGCGACGCCGACGAGCGCGAACGGCTCTGGGAGGTCGGGATCGACGGCGGCGCGATCGACTGCGTCGCGACCGACCACGCGCCCCACACCCCCGAGGAGAAGAAGGTCGACGACCCGTTCGGCAACACCTGGGAGGCGACCTCGGGGTTCGTCGGCCTCGAGACCGAGGTCCCCGTCATGCTCAGCTTCGTCGACCGGGGTCGGCTCACCCTCGAGGAGTGGGTGCGTCGCCACTCGACCCGGCCCGCGCAGGTGTGGGGGATGTACCCGCAGAAGGGGTCGCTGCAGATCGGCACCGACGCCGACTTCACGATCGTCGACCCCGACGAGGAGTGGACCCTCGAGAGTTCCGACAAGCTCCACTCGAAAAACTGCGTGACGCCCTTCGTCGGGGAGTCGTTCGTCGGCAAGCCGACAGCGACGGTCGTCCGCGGCGAGGTCGTCTACGAGGACGGCGACGTGGTGGGCGAGTCGGGGTACGGGATGCGGGTCGACGTCGACTGATACGGACTGCTGTGACGATTTGCCAGTGCGACCGCAGAACGGTCGCAGTCGCGCCGGAAATAACTTACAGCAGTCCGTATGCGGCCGTCAGTCGAGGTCGGCCCCGACGGCGTCCTCGACCGACGAGAAGCCGTCCCGTTCGAGCAGGTCGACGAGTCCGCGGTTGATCCGTCTGGCCGTCCCGGGACCGCCGTAGACGAACCCGGTGTAGAGCTGGACGAGCGAGGCGCCCGCCCGGATCTTTTCGTAGGCGCGTTCGGCCGAGTCGACGCCCCCGACGCCGATTATCGGCAGGTCGTCGTCCGCGTTTCTCGCCAGCGTTCGGATCGTCTCGGTCGAGCGCTCCGCCAGCGGCGCCCCGCTGAGCCCGCCCCGCTCGGCGGCCGTCGGCGAGGTGACGCCCTCGCGGCTGGTGGTCGTGTTCGTCGCGACGATCCCGTCGAGGTCACAGTCCTCGACGATCCCGAGGAGCTCGAGCATCGAGTCCTCGGGCGAGTCGGGACCGATCTTGACCAGGATCGGGACGTCGTCGTCGTTCTCGGCCGCGAGGGTCTCGAAGATCGACCGCAGGTGGTCGGGGGCGGCCTCGTCGAACTCGTCGGGCGTGTTCGGACAGGAGACGTTGACGACGACGTAGTCCGCGAAGGGCGCGAGCCGGTCGAACACGCGCCGGTAGTCCTCGATCGCCTCGTCCTCGCTCGAGGAGTTCATCTTCCCGACGTTGATCCCGAGCGGGACCTGGGGCGGCCCCTCGCGCTCGAGCCGAGCCCGGACCCGTTCCATCCCCTGGCCGTTGAACCCCATCCGGTTGACCATCGCCTCGTCCTCCCGCAGTCGGAACAGCCGCGGGCGGTCGTTTCCGGCCTGGGGGTACGGCGTCACCGTCCCGACCTCGACGAACCCGAACCCGAGCGCCTCGAGGGCGCGGGCCACCTCAGCGTTCTTGTCGAACCCCGCGGCCACCCCCACCGGGTTCGGAAACCGGGTGCCGAACAGCTCGATCTCGAGCGCCGGGTGGGCGTACCGGTAGTTCGAGGCGAGTGCCGCTCGAGTCGGCCACGTCGACTGCATCGCCCGTAACGCCCGTTTACCGAGCGCGTGGGCCGTCTCGGCCGGGAGTGTGAACGCGAGCGGACGGACTCGCGAGTACAGCGTCATCGGTACCGACTGGGGGTAGCGGGAAGGTAAACCCCTCGAAACCCGTGGGCTGGGTTCTTCGGCACGTCAGCGCCCCTCGAGCAGCGCCATGATCGCGCCCCCGCCCCCGACGCTCATCCCGACGAGGCCCCGCTCGACGTCCGGGTCGTCCCGGAGCTGGGAGGCCAGGCTGGCCGCCAGCATCCCCCCGGAGGCGCCGATCGGGTGGCCGAAGGCGACCGCCCCGCCCGACGGGTTCATCTTCTCGCGGGGAATCCCGAGGCGGTCCATGACGTACACCGACTGGGCCGCGAACGCCTCGTTGATCCAGAAGACGTCGACGTCCGCGACCGCGAGGTCGTTGCTCGCGAGCAGGCTCGCGACGACGTCGCCGACGGCCTCGTTGAACTCGTCGGGGTCGCGGTAGACCAGCTCGTAGTCGACGACGGTCGCCAGCGGCTCGAGGCCGCGATCGGCCGCCGTGTCCGCGCCGGCGAGCAACACCGCCCCGGCGCCGTCGCTGAGCTTCGAGGCGTTGCCCGGGGTGATCGTCCCGTCCTCGCGGAAGGACGGCGACAGGGCGGCAAGGTCCGACAGCGTCGAGTCGGGACGGGGCCCCTCGTCGGCGTCGACCGTTCCGTCCCGCGTGTCGACGGGGACGATCTCGTCGTCGAACGCGCCCGACTCGATCGCCTCGGCCGCGCGGCGGTGGCTCTCGAGGGCGTACTCGTCCTGGGCCTCGCGGGAGACGTCCTCGCGGTCGACGAGTCGCTCGGTGATCTCGCCCATGTGCACGTCGAGGTTGACGTCCCACAGCGAGTCCATGATCATCGAATCCTTAAGCGTCACATCGCCGTGGCGCCGCCCCCTGCGGTAATCCGGCAGGATCCAGGGAGCGTTGGTCATCGACTCGAACCCGCCGGCGACGGCGAAGTCGACCCGCCCGGCCGCGATCCGGTCGAACGCCAGGGCGATCGCTCGCAGCCCCGATCCCGAGGCCTCGTTGACCGTCGTCGTCGGCGTCTCGTTCGGGAGGGCGGACTCGACGACGGCCTGACGGCCCGGCACCTGTCCGATCCCGGCCTGGATGGCGTTGCCGAGGGCGACCCAGTCGACCGCGTCGCCCGGGAGGGCGGTTCGCTCGCACAGTCCGTCGATCGCCGTCCGTCCGAGTTCGACCGCCTCGACGTCGGCGAGCGACCCGAGCAGGGTTCCGTGGGGCGTTCGCGCGCCGGCGACGAGGACGGTCTCGCGCGTGTCGGTCATACCCCCCGTGACGACGGGAACACGAATCAATGTTCGTGATCGTTTTTCGGCCGCGATCGCGGCGAGTCCCCGCGAACCGACGCCGTCCCGGAGACGGCGCCCTCGAGCGCGGCCGCGGTGTCGGAATCGGACGAGCGATTTATCTCTCGCCGTGCGCGTTGTAATCTGTGCGGATATCGTCCGAGAAAACCAACGGTGGGACGCGTCGGGCCCGCCCGACGGATAACGAAATCGTTTTCCTACGGCTACCGCTTGAATCGATTACCAACGAGAGCCATGAGTGTACAACGACGGTCGCGCGGAGGGACCTACCGTGGCGACTGAACGACTCCTCGTCCCGCTGTCGGAGACGGTGACCGTCCGGCAGACGGTCGGCTACGCCGTCCGATCCGGACTCGAGCGGGCCGACGACCTCGAGTGCCACCTGGTCGTCGCGATGCCGAGCGACCGGGAGTTGCCGGAGGGAACGTCCGAGGTCGACGAGGCGGAATCGCTGCTCTCGAAGGCCGAAAGCTGGGTCGAGGAGGACGCCGAGGGCTCGTCGGTAACCGTCGAGACGGCGGTTCTCGGCGCCGACGAGTACCTCTTCGGTCCGCGGGACTTCGCGCGGACGTTCGCGTCCTACGCCGCGGCTCACGACGTCGACCGCGTCGTCCTCGATCCGGAGTACCAGCCGGGCGCGACGGCGGGGATCATCCAGCCCCTCGAGCGCGAACTCGAGGCCGCCGGACTCGCCTACGAGGAGGCGCCCGTCGAGCGCCCGGCGCGCCACGAGCGGCTGATCGGCGACGGGACCCAGCGGTTCGATCGGCTGTTCGCGACGTTCGTGATCTCCTACGGCTTCTACATGATCCTGGGCGATCCGACCTACTGGTTCGACTGGGCCACCGGCGCAGCCGTCGCCGGGATCGTCGCGGCCACGCTGGCGAACGTGACGTTTACCTTTCCGCTCGATCGCGTGCAGTCGCCGCTGCGGACGGTGCGGTTCGCGCTCTATATCCCCTACCTGCTGTACGAGATCGTCAAGGCCAACCTCGCGATCTCCGTGGTGATCCTCCGGCCGTCGATGCCGATCGATCCGAAGCTGACCCGGGTCGACGCCCGCGTCAGGAGCGGTCTGCCGCTGCTGGCGCTGGCGAACAGCATCACGCTGACCCCGGGGACGCTGACGGTCCGGGCCGACGACCAGCGCCTGATCGTCCACTCGCTGATCGCCGGCGCCCGCGAGGACCTGTTCGACGGCTCGCTCGAGCGCGCGGTCCGTTTCGTCTTCTACGGCCGCGACTCGGCCGCGATCGCCACGCCGCGCGAGAGAGACGACGCCGAGGTTATCGGTGGTGAGGAACTGTGAACGGCGAACTGCTCGCCGACGTCTTTCTCGGAGCCGCGGCCCTGTTCGTCGTGCTGGCGATCGTGTTGTTCTACCGCGTCGCCGCCGGGCCGACCACCCAGGACCGCCTGCTCGCGGTGAACGTGCTGGGAACCAACACCGTCGTGATCCTCGCGCTGCTGGCCGTGGGACTCGACGAGACGTCGTTTCTGGATATCGCCCTGATCTACGCCCTGCTGAACTTCCTGATGGCGATCGCCATCTCGAAGTTCACCGTCGAACGGGGTGGGGTGCTGTGATCGAGACGATCCGCTTCTGGGCGATCGTCGCCCTCGTGGCGTTCGGACTGTTCTTCACGTTCGTCTCCGTCGTGGGGGTCATCCGGCTGCCGGACGTCTACGCGCGGTCTCACACCGCCTCCCAGACCGACACGCTCGGCGCGGGGCTGACGCTCGCGGCCGTCGCGCTGGCGCTGGGCTGGCAACACGCCACGGTCTACACCGTACTGTTGCTGTTTTTCGTGTTCATCACGAACCCGACCGCGGCCCACGCGATCGCCCGCTCGGCGGCCGAGTCGGGGATCGTTCCCTACGAAAACGCCGTCGACGAGGAGGGTGAGTCGCCGTGAGCGTGATCGCCTACTCGCTCGCCGTGTTCGTCCTGCTGTCGGCGGTCGCGACCGCCCTCTTTCGGGACGTCCTGTCGGCGATCATCGTCTTCGCCGCCTACAGCCTCGGGATGGCGATCCTCTACACCTACCTGCTGGCGCCCGACGTCGCGATGACCGAGGCCGCGATCGGCGCCGGCGTGACGACGATCCTGTTGCTGTTGACCATCGCGCGGACGACCCGTCCGTCCACGGACGAGGTCTTCGAGCGGGTCGACGTCCCGGCGGTGGTCGTCGTCGGCGCGTTCGTCCTTGTGCTCGCGACGCTGTTGCCCGACATGTACGCCGTCGGAACGCAGGACGCGCCGATCTGGGGTGCGGGAGTCCTCTCGGAGACCCCCACCGTGCACTACGTCCAGGAGGCCTACGCTGAGACCCACGCTCACAACGCGGTGAGCGCGGTGCTCGCGTCCTACCGCGGGTTCGACACCTTCGGCGAGGCCGTCGTCGTCTTCGCGGCCGGCCTCGCCGTATTGCTCGTGTTGAAACGGGAGGTGTTCGCGTAATGTCCGACGCCGACTCCTACGGCGATACCTACACCGAGAGCCAGGTGATCATGACCGCGGTCAAGATCATCGCCCCGTTTACGATGACCTACGGCCTGTTCCTCACGTTCCACGGCACCGACACGCCCGGCGGGAGCTTCCAGGGCGGAACGATCGTCGGCGTCACCGTCCTCATGCTCGCGTTCGCCTTCGGGATCGAGTCGACCCGACGTTGGATCCGACAGTCGCTGATCGTCGGCCTCGTCACCGGCGGCGTCGTCATCTTCGCCGGAACCGGCGTCGCGACGATGGCGCTCGGCGGCGGCTTCCTCGAGTACGAGGCGTTCGTCGATCGGTTCGGCATCTCCCACTACTGGGGGATGGAGGCCGTCGAGGTCGGCGGCGTCGCCCTGATCGTCGCCGGGATCATCGTGACGCTGTTTTTCGCGACGGCCGCGGGCTTTACCCCCGTGGGCGACGACGCGGACCACCACGAGATGGGGGTGGGCAACGATGATTGAGGGCGGACTCGAGATCCTGGCGTCCCGGTACGCCTACGCCCTGATGTTCGTCCTGATGGGTATCGGACTGTACATGGTGATCGCCAACGAGAACCTCGTGAAGAAGCTGATCGGCGTCAACCTCTTCCAGACCGCGATCTTCCTGTTTTTCATCGCGGTCGCCTACGTCGAGGGCGGGTCGGCCCCGATCGTCCCCGCGGAGAGCGGCGAGGCGGTCGCCAGTCCGCTCCCGCAGGTGATCGTCCTGACGGCCATCGTCGTCGGCATCGCGCTGACGGCGGTCGGCCTGGCGCTGGTCGTCCGCATCTACGCGGAGTACGGTACTCTCCGCGAGGACACGCTCAGGGAGGTGCGAGCCGATGAGTAGCGCCGACGCGCTGTTGCCGCTGCTGATCGCCGCGCCGATCGTGATGGCCGCCGTGCCGATCGCGCTGGGCCTGTGGACCGACCGGACCGGCTGGTGGGTCGCCGCGCTGGCGACGATCGGACTGTTCGGCGCGACCGCCTCCCTCGCGAGCGCGGTCGCCGAGACCGGACGCGTCGTCCACGTGCTCGGGGGGTGGGGAGAGCCACAGGGGATCGGCATCGAACTCGTCGCCGACCCGTTCTCGGCAGTGATCGCGCTGCTCGTCACCCTCACCGCCGCGGGCCTGCTCATGTACACGCGCACGGGCGGTCCGCGCGGGAACACGTTCTACGCCGGCTACCTGTTGCTCGTCGGCGGCCTGCTCGGCATCTCGCTGACCGGTGACGTGTTCAACCTGTTCGTCTTCCTCGAGATCACGGGACTGGCGACGTACGCGATGATCTCGAGCGGCGACGGCCCCGAGTCCGCCGTCGCGGCCCTGAAGTATCTCATCCTCGGCACCGTCGGCGCGTCGCTGTACCTGATCGGCGTCGGCTTCCTGTTCATGGCGACTGGCGCCCTGAACATGGAGGTGCTCGGCGCCGAGGCGATCCCGGCGATTCTCGAGGCTGGCGGGCGGGACCTGACGCTCCTGCGGGCCGCGTTCGCCTTCGTCTTCGTCGGCTTCGCGCTCAAGGTGGCCCAGTGGCCGCTGCACACCTGGCAGCCCGACGCCTACCAGCACGCTCCCGACGGAATCACGCCGCTGATCGCGGCGCTGGTCTCGACGGCCTACGCGTACGCGCTCGGCCGCGTGATGTTCACCGTCTTCGGCGTCGAGTTCCTGACGACGACGCCGTACCTCCAGGAGATCGTCGTCGCCGTCGGGGCCGTCAGCGTGGTCGCGGGAAGCGCCCTCGCGGTGCTCCAGCAGGACGTCAAGCGGATGTTCGCCTACTCGTCGGTCTCGCAGTTCGGCCTGGTCGTCGCCGCCTACGGCGCGCTGACCGAGACCGCACTGGTCGGCGCGGTCGTCCACCTCGTCGGCCACGGGGTGATGAAAGCCGGGCTGTTCGTCGCCGTCGGGATCGTCGCGATCAGCTACGACGCCCGGACCGTCGACGAGTACGCCGGCCTCGCCGACGACAGACCGTTTCTCGCCGGCCCGATCGCGCTGTTGCTGGCGGCGCTGGTCGGCATCCCGCCGGCGGCCGGCTTCGTCGGCAAGTGGTACATCGCCCTCGGCGCCGTCGAGGCCGAGCTGTGGCCCGTCGCGGGCGTGATCCTGTTCAGTACGATGCTGACACTCGCATACTCGGCCAGGCTGCTCGAGAAGATGTACTTCACGCCGGCCCCGTCGGTCGAGTCGCCCGGCGAACGCGGCGTGGCGACCGACGGCGGGAACGGCGATCCGGGGATCCTCATGGAGTCCAACCGGTTCCGGCGGGGATCGCCCGACGACGTTTCGATCGGAATGCTCGCCGCACTCGCCGGAGCCGTCGCCCTCGCGATCCTGCTCGGGTTCGCGGGCGGGCTGTTCTTCGAGTGGCTCGAGCCGTTCACCTCGGAGGTGTTCTACTGAATGACCGAATCATCCGTACTGCCGCTCGCCGCCGTCCTCGCGTCGGCGGTCGCGATACCGTTGATCGTCGCGTCGTATCGCTATCCGAACGTCCGCGAGGGCTGGTCGGTGTTGGCCGCCCTGACGAAGTTCGGTATCGTCGCCAGCATGCTCCCCGGCGTAATGGAGGGTACCGTCTACGAGTGGAGTCTGCGGGACTCGCTCGGAGTCGACTTTCTGGCCGGACTCGACTTCGTGTTGCGGGCCGACCCGCTCGGGATGCTGTTCGCGTTGCTGGCCAGCTTCCTGTGGATCTTCACCGCCTTCTACGCGACGGGGTATATGCGCGGGCTCGACGAGCACGCCCAGACGCGCTTTTTCGCCTCCTTCGCGGCCAGCCTCTCGACGGCGGTCGGCATCGCCTTCGCGGGGAACCTGGTGACGATCTTCGTCTTCTACGAGCTGTTGAGCCTCGTCACCTACCCGCTGGTCGCTCACAACGAGGACGAGGAGGCCCGCGTCGCCGGCCGGAAGTACGTCACCTACACCTTCTTCGGCGGCGGCGTCCTCCTGCTCGCCGGAACGGTGCTGGTGTACTGGCTCACCCAGGGCGTCGGGGAGGCGACGGTCGCCTTCGAGGCCGGCGGGATCGGGGCGCTCGCGGAGGCCGCCCAGGCCGAGCCCGGGATCGCCCAGGCCGCCTTCTACCTGCTGATCGCCGGCTTCGGCGTCAAGGCCGCCGTGATGCCGCTTCACTCCTGGCTGGCCGACGCGATGGTCGCGCCGACGCCCGTCTCGGGGCTGCTCCACGCCGTCGCGGTCGTCAAGTCCGGCGCGTTCGGGGTGGCGAGGGTCATCCTCGAGGTCTTCGGTCCCGGGTTGATCTCCGATCTCCCCCTCGAGGTTCCGGGGATCGGCGCGGTCGGACTGAACGTCCCGGTCGCGATCATGGCCGCGTTCACGCTGACGGCGGCCAGCATCATCGCGATGCGCAAGGACCACCTCAAGCGCCGGCTCGCCTACTCGACGACGGCTCAGCTCTCCTACATCGTGCTCGGGCTGTCGATGCTTCACCCCTACGCCGTCGTCGGGGCGCTGTTTCACATTCCCGCCCACGCGTTCGCGAAGCTCACGCTGTTTTTCTGTGCGGGAGCGATCCACGTCGAGACCCACACCGACTACATCAGCGAGATGGCCGGCATCGGCAAACGGATGCCGCTGACGATGTCCGCCTTCGCCGTCGGCGCGGCCGGGATGGCCGGGTTGCCGCCGCTGGCCGGCTTCGTCAGCAAGTTCTATATGCTGATCGGCGCCGGCGACGTCGCCGGCGGCTACTGGCTGTTCGCCGGCGCGCTGTTGCTCTCGGCGGTGCTGAACATCGTCTACCTCTGGCCCGTCGTCTACACCGCCTTCTTCGAGAGCGAGGACCGCCACGACGCCAAACCGGTGCTGGAATTCCCCCGGGGCGGCCTGTTCGAGTCGTACGCCGACGAGGAGGACATCGCCGCCGACGGTGGTGAGTCGAGCGACGACGAGGACCGTCCCTTCGAGGCGGACGACGAGAACTACGAGTACGCCGTCGACCGCTACCCCAGCGACGCCGACATCCCCGAACGGTTCGAGGGAGAGCGGGTTAGCAGCGTCGACCACCACGGCGACCACGACGACCACCTCACCGGCGGTCCGTCCGCCGAGGCCTGGCCACGTCGCTCGCCGTTTTCCGAGAGCACGTGGCTCATGCTCGTACCCATCGCCGTCATCGCGACGGGCGCGGTCGTCCTCGGGATCGTCCCCGACCGCGCGGTCTTCCTCGAGCTGGCGATGCGGATCGTCGAGGGCGTCTTCGGGATGCCCTTCGAGGAGCTCTCTGACGTGCCGTTCGACGAGCTCCTGGCGGGGGTGAGCGAATGATGGCGCTCGGACCCGAACTCGAGTTCCTCTCGGCGGCCTACCCGCCGCTCGTGGTCCTCGTGGCGGCGTTGCTCGTGCTCGTCCTGCCGCGGATCGCCGGCTTCGCCGTCGGCGCGGCCAGTCTCGCGGCCGTGCTGGCGATTTCGCTTCTCGCGCCCGGCGGCGAGCATCTCGGCGGGACCTTCCTCGGCTTCGAGGTCGTCCCGTTCCTCGTCGACGACTTCTCTCGCATGATCGGGATCGGACTGGGCTTTCTCGGGATCTGTAGTGTCATCTACGCCTACTCGAGCGAGGCCAGCGAGACGCTCGTCGCGTTCGCACTGGCGTACGTCGCCTCGTCGATCGGGGCCGCCTTCGCCGGCGACTGGCTCGTCCTGCTGTTCATGTGGGAGCTGATGGCGGTGACGAGCACGCTGGTCGTCTGGCACTACGGCGGCGACGCGGTCCGCGCGGGCTTTCGGTACGCCGTCTTCCACGGTACCGGCGGCGTGCTCGTGATGATGGCGGTCGCGGTCCACTACGTCCAGACCGGCACGTTCGTCTACGACGGCTCCGGCATCGCCGGCGGCGTGCCGGCGCTGCTCGCAGTGCTCGGGATGGGCGTCAACGTCGCGTTCGTCGGCCTCCACACCTGGTTGCCCGACACCTACCCGCGTCCCCACATCGCGGCCTCGGTGTTCCTCTCGGTGTACACGACCAAGACGAGCGCGTTCGTCCTCTACCGGGCGTTCCCGATCGGCGGCGAGAGCGACCTCGCGATCTACGTCGCGTACATGGGCGGCGTAATGTCCGTCTACGGCGCCAGCTTCGCCCTGCTGCAACACGACATGCGGGCGCTGCTGTCCTACCACATCCAGGCACAGCTCGGCTACATCGTCGCCGGGATCGGGATCGGCGCGGGCGCCGCGACCTCGGAGCTCGCCACCGCCGGCGCGATGACCCACCTGTTCAACAACATCCTGTTCAAGAGCCTGCTGTTCATGGCCGTCGGGGTGGTCATCTACCGCACCGGGAAAGAGGACCTCTACGAACTGGGCGGGCTCTGGCGCGAGATGCCCCTGACCGCCGTCGCCTTCGGGCTCGGCGCGCTCTCGATCACCGCGATCCCGGGCTTTAACGGCTACGTCAGCAAGGGGATGCTGTTCGACGCGGCCAACCCGGGCTACTACGGGACCCCCGAGTACCAGGCGCTGTACTACCTCCTGTGGCTAGGCGCGATCGGGACCCTGCTTTCCTTTATCAAGCTCGGCTACTACGTCTTCTTCCACGGCGAGAGCGACATCTCGGTCCCCGACGCCAAGCCGGGCCAGACCGTCGCGATGTTCGGACTCGGCGCGGCCTGTCTGCTGTTCGGCGTCTGGTGGCAGGGCCTGGCCGACCTCGCACCGACGCTCCACGCCGCGGGCGGGCACTTCGAGTTCGCCTACCCCAGCGGCGAGAGCGAACTGCACCCCTACAGCGCGAGCCACCTCGAGACCGCGGGGATCCTGACGGGGGTCGCGGCCGTCACCTTCGTGATCGTCCGCAAGCCCCTCTCGAAGCTCGATCTGTCCGATCCGGCGACGGTCGTCTTCCCGGCGGGATACTCCCTCGGGCGGTGGTCGATGCTCGCGGTCACCGAACTCTACGCCGCGGTCGATCGGGCCGTCGTCGACGTCGTCACGAGCTGCTACTGGATCGGTACCAATCCGGCCCTGGCGGTCGACGCGACGGCCCGCCGACTGCCCGACTGGATGGTCGACGTCGAGGAACCCCGTCCCGCCGACGGCGGCCGTCCGTCGACGATCCACCTCCGGGCGAGCGTCGGGCTGACCGTCCTCGTGCTGACGGTCGTGCTGACGGTCGTTCTCTGGTTACTGCTCTCCTGATCGGAGCCGACGTTCCCGGCTTCGAAGTCGGCGGTCGGCACGCCGTCGCCCCGTTCAGTCGCGTTCGCTCCCCCGACGCTCGCGCGGGTCGGCAGCCTCGAGATCGACGTCGAGATCGATCACCGGTTCCCGCCGCGGAACGGCGATCGCCCGCTCGAGCGCCGCCGCGCGAAGCGCCGGGCTCGAGGGCGAGGCCTCGCGGCGGGAGCCGATCGGGCGCTCCGCGCGAACGTCCCGGGGGGTCGGCGACGGGTCGCCGACGCCCGCGTCCTCGCAGAGCCGCCGCAGCAGCGAGCGGGCGCCCTCGGTCGTGATCGCCGGGGGTGCGATCGACCGCTCGCGGGCGAGTTCGATCGCCGTCGACTCCGAGAGCAGCGCCTCGATCTCGCCGTCGTCGTACCCTCGCCCGCCGAGAACCTCCCGAACCCGGCGGGCGATCGAGGGCGCGTGGCGGGTCGGGAACAGCGGCCAGTCGTTCGACGGGGGATCGAGCGCGACCCGGTACCGCCGCAGCGGCGTCCGAACGGCCGCCGGCAGCGGCACCTCCTCGAGGCGCTGGGAGCGACCGAGAACCCGGATCGTCCCGGTGTAGAAGTCGACATCGTCCCAGACCGCGCCCGTTCGCCGATCGTCGCGGGGGACCCGGAACAGCTCGCTGCCCCGCACGTCCGAGTACAACAGCAGGGCGACCAGGGCGTACTCCCGCAGGCGGTCCCGACGAGTCTCCCGGTCGCGATCCTCGCTCGTCGCGGCGATCGCCCGCTCGCGGACGTAGCCCTCGAGGGCGCGCCGTCGGTCGGCGTTCCAGCCCGCTTCGGCGTCGCCGTCGACCGTCGCGGGCAACGCGGCCGCGGCGGCGTCAGCGGCTGCGGGGTTCGAGTCGAGAATGCTACCCCGAACGCACCACGAGAGGAAGGCCCGGACGACCGCGTAGTAGGTTCGGGCCGTCGAGGGCGCGTAGGCGCCCCCCTCGGTCCGCCCCCGGAGCACCTCGGCGTAGGCCCGCATGTGAGCGGGCTCGAGGGCCGAAAGCGAACGGAGGTCGTGTTCCGCGGCGAGCCAGTCGGCCCAGCGCCGGAGGACGGACTCGGCGTTGGCGGCGTACGTTCCCGCCCCGGAGCCGTCGGGGTCACCCAGCGACTTCCGCTCGATGTAGGCGTCGACCGCGTCGGCGATCGCGATATCGGTCACG
This sequence comes from Natronococcus sp. JC468, assembly GCF_012163165.1. Classification (NCBI taxonomy): domain Archaea; kingdom Methanobacteriati; phylum Methanobacteriota; class Halobacteria; order Halobacteriales; family Natrialbaceae; genus Natronococcus; species Natronococcus sp. JC468. Next base: position 145,010 of record NZ_JAAVUO010000004.1, on the reverse strand, counting down.
GGGGACGCACCTCCGCGTCGCGTTCCGGCGGCCGGAGTCGCGAACGCCGGACTCGAGCGCGCCATCGATCGACTCGATTTCGGTCCTCGCCGACGTCCATCTCGTTCGAAACACTACCGCCGGACTACCCTAAATCTGACCTCCTACGATCGGTCGCGCTCGAGGGAGAGTTCGCGGGTCTCGAGGTTGGCCCGCTCGGCTCGCTCGTCGGCGTCGAGCAGCCGCTCGAGTTTCGTCTCGAACTCGGCCTCGGAGAGTTCGCCCGCGGCGTAGCGGCGTTGCAGTTCCGTGACGGGGTCGACCGACTCCCGGGCGGGCTCGTCGGCGCCGCCGACCCGCTCGGTGAGATACCAGACGAGAAAGACGCTGACGACGAGCAGGGCGGTGATCGCGACCGCGTAGAGCGGTCCGGCGAAAAGCAAGGCGGCGACGATGATGACGTCGGCCAGCACGAACTTGATCGCGAAGATCTCCGTGAGACTGTAGCCGCCGTCACCACGGTCGCCGCTCATACTCGGCGATACGGCCGTCGTCGAAATAACTGTGGGGGCCGGACGGCGTCGGCTCGAGACGCGTTCGGAAGCGGCCGCGACGACGCGTTCCTCGTTCGGCGCTCGCGGCGGGGATCGAGACGGTGCGCTCGAGATCGCTCTCGGCGAACGCCGTCGCAACTCCGGGATGTATTCTATATCGCTATAGCTATTTCTGTGACACGGGACGGGTTTCGACGGTTCGGCGGGCGGGGCATCGACGACTTCCGTATCGCAGTCCGTCGAGGTGCCCGTGCGGACCGTTCGGAGACGGTCGGCACCTTCTTTGATCGACCCCGCAGAGAAACGGTATGCGAGTGGTTGTCGGTACCGATTCCGTACACGCGACCGCGGCGATCTGTGACTACTTCGAGCGCCGGGCGGGCGACGACGACGTTCGCGTCGTCGCCGCGGTTCCTCCCGGAAACGAGGTCGCTCGCCGCGACGCGGCCGAGGCGCTGAACGTCGCCGGCGTTCGCCTCGCGGGCGACGACGTCGAGACCGAACTCAGAGAAGGTGAGCCCGCGTCGGCGCTGTGCGAGGCCGCCGCCGACGTCGACGCCGACGAGATCGTCGTCGGGGAGACGGGTTCGGACGCGGCGGGCTCGACGGCGCGGACGATGCTCGAGCGGGCGTCGCGTCCCGTGGTGATCGTTCCGGTTCCCGACCTCGAGTGAGTCATCCGGTTTACTGGAAGTCAGTTCCGGCGCAACCGCTGCCTGGGTCGCGGTTGCGCCGGGACATCGGGACGGCGATCCGTATCAGTCGTCGCTGGGCGCGGCGCCGGGTCGATACCCGCGACTGATCGCCTTCCAGCGCCCGGTCGAGAACCGGTAGTAGTTGATCGCGGCGGGCGCGGCGGTTTCGGCGATAAAGGCGAGGTACAGTCCCGCCAGCCCGAGTTGGGGAATCGAGACGGCGGGCGTCGCCACCCTCAGAACCGGGATCGGTACGGCGGGGATCGTCAGCCCCGCGGCGCCCAGGTAGGCCAGCGGGATCGCGAGCCCGAACATGCCGACGAGCTGTCCGTAGAAGGGCCACCGGGTGTCGCCGCTGGCCTTGAGCGCGCCCTCGGCGCCCGTCGAGATCCCCTTGAGCAGGATCGCAAGACAGGCCGCGTAGATCAGCGCGACGGCGGTCGAAACCGAGAGGTCGGCCGGATCGTCGGTAAAGGCGAGGACGATCGGCTCCGCGAAGACGAAGACGATCGCCGCGGCGAGGACGTAGACCGCGACCCCGAACAGGACGATCTCGCGACCGTAGCGCTCGGCGGTCCCCTCGCGGCCGTCGCCCAGCTCTTGGCCGACGAGGCTCGAGGCTGCGAGGCCGAAGCCCCAGCCGGGCGTGTTCATCAGCCCCCAGATGCGCCGGGCGATGACGTAGGCGGCGACGACCTGCGGGCCGAACAGGGCGACGATCGCGAGCATGGGGAACTCGGCGACCGTCCAGACGGACTTCGATCCCATGACGGGGAGGCCGATCGAGGTCAGATCTCGAAGCGTCTCGGCGTCGAGGTAGGTTCCGAACGGATCGACGCGGAACGGGAAGCTCCCGACGCCGGGAAGCCACCCCGCGGTGAGCCCGACCGCGAAGGTCGCGGTGACGACGACGTTCGCGAGTACCGTCCCCAGGGCGGCGCCGGCGGCGCCGAGTCCGAGCCCGAAGATCAACACGGCGTTGAGCCCGATGTTCGCGACGGCGCCGCCGGCTCGCACGATCATCGGCGTCCAGGCGTCGTCGATCCCGACGAATGTTCGGCTCCCGATGAGATTCAGCCCCGCGAAGGGGACGCCGAGGCCGACGATCCGCAGGTAGGTCGCGCCCTGGGAGATCGACTCGGGATCGTTCCCGATGAGCGAGATCAGTTCGGTCGGGTACGTCCAGAACACCGCCGTCACGGGAAGCGTCAGGAGCAACACCAACACGACGCTCGAGCGAACGGCCTGGCCCAGCGAGTCGAACGCCTCGGCGCCGTAGCGCTGGGAGACCAGCGCGATCGTGCCGCCAGCGACCCCGCCGCCGATGGCGAACGCCAGCCCCCAGAACGAGGCGGCGAAGCCGACGCCGGCGATCGCCGTCGAGCCGACGGCGACGCCGACCATCGCGACGTCGACGGCGTTTTTCGACATCCGCGCGAGCCCGGTGAGAACCCGGGGCCAGGCGAGGTTAGTCGTGCGACGCGCTCGCTCGGAGCTGACGAGACCGAGCCGGGCGAGCGCCAGCCCGATCCAGAGGATTACCAGTCGGATCGGATTCGGAGAACGGACCACGAGAATCTACCGTCCGTAGCGGACTGCTACAAAAGTGCTTTCTCGACGCGGCAGAGGCCACCGCTTTCGAATGCGAGGGATTCGCGATCAGTCGACGCCCGCTCGCGACTTGCGGAAGTCGACTCGAGCCCGCTCCGAACGTCGACTCCCGCGGTGCTCGATCCGGTCCGGATCGATCCCGTTCGTGTGCTCTCGACGTCCGGTCGTACTCGCGGGGGATTTTCCACCGAGTAGCTGCTACCGATTCTCTCGCTGCTCGACCTTGTTCAACTCGATCAGCAGCCGGAAGATCGCCTTCACGAGGTTCGCGTCGACGTCGAACTGCTCGGCGTTGTGGCCCGCCCGTTCCATCACCTGTTCCTCCTGTTTCTCGTCGGTCGTCGGCAGCCCCTGCTCGTCTTTGACCGCCGCGATCGTGTCCGCGACGTAGGTTCGCTGGGCGATCAGCTCGACTATCTCGCGGTCGATCGACTGGATCTCCTCGCGGAGCTCGTCGAGGTCCATTTCGTCTGGCGTTCGGTTCTCGAGGTCGTCGGTGTCGGTGTCGTCCGGAGTCATGTGGTTCGTGTACCGTCGGTTCGCGTCGCCACCAGTCGGGTCGTCCCGTCGCGGTCGGCCCAGCGCTCGCGCACCGCCTCGAGGGTCGCCCGGTCGCCGACCGCGACGTAGCTCGGGCCGGTGCCCGACAGCGAGACGCCCGTCGCGTCGGGCAGCGCCTCGAGCAGCGGCCCCGTCGGGAACTCGAGGGCGCCACAGAAGGCGAAGCCGTTGACGGTCATCGCCTCGCCGTAGCGGCCCTCGAGGGCCAGTTCCTCGACGAGGGCAGCGAGCGGCGCGACTCGCTCGCAGGCGGCGACGTCGGCGTCGGCGCTGAACGCCTGCTCGGGCGGCGTGTAGACCAGCGCCTCCCAGTCGACCTCCTCGCGGGCCAGCAGCTCGTCGCTCGCGTTGTCGGTGACCGTCACCCCGCCGAGCATGCTCGCGCTGGCGTCGTCGAACGCGCCCGTCGCGGTCACGCCGGCGTCGCGGGCCGCCCGCACGCCGAGCCGACAGGCGTCGATCCGGTCGACGGCGTCGGTGATCTCGAGAGCGTCGAGGGTGGCGAGCGCTGTTGCGTTGGCCGCGGCGCTGGAGCTTTTGAGCCCGGCGGCCATCGGGATCTCGCTGTCAGTTCGGACCCGGGCGCCGACCGGGCCGGCGAGCCCCGCGTCCTCGGCGTACTCCTCGAGGGCGAGTTCGGCGCAGCGCTCGATAAGTCCGGTGTCGGCCTCGGGGCGCTCCGCGACGGTGCCGACGACCTCGCCGTCGGTCGTCAGCTCGACCGTCGCGGTCGTCTCGAGGTCGATCGCGAACGCCGATCCGCGACCGGTCGCGAGCGCGTTCAGCACGGTTCCGGCCGCCGGCGCGACTGCCCGGCCATCCATACCGATCCCTCTCGCCCGGGCCGTATTTAGGCTGGCGGTCACGGCGAGTAGTGGGAGCGGACGGCGCCGTTCGACGATCGGGCAGGGCGCGTCGGCCGGAGCGCGAGCGCACGCCTTTTCTCCGGCCCGGCCGAAGCGGGCCGTATGAGCCAACGCAGCAACGTCGCACCCAGTACCGTCGGCGTCGACTTCGTCGAGGGCGGGGTCGTCGTCGAGTACCTCGACGGGCGGGACGTCTTCTACCACGGTCCGCCCGAACCCGTCGAGGGGGCGATAACGGCGCCGCCCGGAAAGGAGGTCCACGTCCTGGTCACCGACCCCGACGGCGTCGAGGGCGTGATGACCTACGTCAACGACCGCAACACCCACGAGGAGATCCTCGAGTCGACCGGCGTCGGGCGTGTGATGCTCGAGCGCGACGACGAGGAGGTGCTGTACCCGGGCGTAACCGTCTCGACGGCGGGGTACTCGATCTGCGTCGAGGCCGATCTCGAGGTCGTCGACGGGCGCGTCTTCGTCTTCGCGGAGGACGAGATGAGCGAGCACGCCTACGAGCTCGTCGCGGAGGGGGAGTGATGCCGCTGCAAAAGCCCTGGCGCGACCTCGACCGCGAGACCGTCGCCCGGGCCCCGGATCGACCCGGCGTTTACGAGCTCGGGGACGAAGCGGGCACGGTGCTGTCGGTCGATCACGGCGTCCTCCGCAACGAGCTCAAGACGGCACTGGCCTACGGCGACGGCGACCGCGTCCGCTGGACGGAGGCCCACACGCCGGATCGGGCCCGCGAGCTCGCGGCCGAGCACCGCGATCGGCTCGAGTAGCGCGCGGTCGCGGCTACTGGATGTACGACGGATCGCTGCCGTCGCAGTGTTTCTCGTGTTCGGTGGCGTCGGACTGCTCGTCGAACAGCAGTCCGCAGGTCTCGCACTCGTACCAGGTGGCGTCGTCGCGCTCAGTCTGGACCACCATGGAAAACGGTGCGTCACGGACACCCAAAGGCGTTTCTCCGGCACGGGCGGGAGACGGGAGGGCAATTCTCAAGAGCGCCGCGCCGAAACGACACTCTATGAGTGGGTCGGACGCGGACGGCGTCGAGCTGTCCGTTCGGGCGGCTGAGAAGCGCGACGCCGGGCGCGGAGTCGCTCGCATCCCCGAGCGCGCGCGTCGAGAGCTGGGCGTTCTCAGCGGCGACACGGTCGTGATCGAGGGCGAGAGGGCGACCGTCGCGAAGATGTGGCCCGCGGATCCGTCGGTGCCCGAAACCGTCGTCCAGATCGACGGCGATACCCGCGCGAACGCCGGGGTCCACGTTGGCGAGACGGTCACGATCCGACCGAAGGATACCTCGACGATCCGGGAGGCCGAGCGGGTGACGCTGTCGCCGCCGCCCTCGCTGGGCGAGGACGACCGACGGCTCGCCTCGCGTGACGTGGCACAGAAACTCCGGAACCGTCCGGTCCGGTCCGGCGAGCAGATCCGGATCGAGGGCGTCAGCCAGGACCCCTTCACCGTCGTCGACACGACGCCGAACGGCGACGTGCGCATCTCGAGTGCGACCGCGGTCCGGCTCGCCGGCGCCGACGCCGACGCGAACGGCGGGGCGGCTCAGGGCGACGGGGCCGCCGCCTCGAGCACCGGGACCGACGCGGCGTCGCTCCCGTCGGAGGGGACGACCGGGCCGACCTACGAGGACATCGGCGGCTTGGACGAAGAGCTCGAGCAGGTCCGGGAGATGATCGAGCTCCCGCTGTCCGAACCCGAGCTGTTCCGCCGGCTGGGCGTCGAGCCGCCGTCGGGCGTGTTGCTGTACGGTCCGCCCGGAACGGGGAAGACGCTGATCGCCCGCGCGGTCGCCAACGAGGTCGATGCGTCCTTCGAGACGATCTCTGGTCCGGAGATCATGTCGAAGTACAAGGGCGAAAGCGAGGAGCAGCTCCGGGAGGTGTTCGAGCGCGCCCGCGAGAACGCGCCGACGATAATCTTCTTCGACGAGATCGACTCGATCGCCGGGGCCCGCGGCGACGACAGCGACGCCGAGAACCGCATCGTCGGCCAGTTGCTGACGCTGATGGATGGGCTCGACGCCCGCGGCGAGGTGATCGTCATCGGCGCGACGAACCGGGTCGACGCGATCGATCCCGCGTTGCGACGGGGCGGGCGCTTCGACCGGGAGATCCAGATCGGCGTCCCCGACGAGGCCGGCCGCAGGGAGATCCTCGAGGTCCACACCCGCGGGATGCCCCTGGCCGAGGACGTCAGCGTCGACACGATCGCCAGGCGGACCCACGGGTTCGTCGGCGCGGACTTAGACGCCGTCGCCAGCGAGGCCGCGATGGCTGCGATCCGGGAGCGACCGACCGACGCCGACGACCGCGAGGAGTGGAACCGGGATCCGAGGGTCACCAGGGCGCACTTCGATACGGCGCTGGCGTCGGTCGAGCCCTCGGCGATGCGCGAGTACGTCGCCGAATCCCCGGAGACCGACTTCGCCGACGTCGGCGGACTCGAGGGCGCGAAGAACACCCTTCGAGAGTCCGTCGAGTGGCCCCTGACCTACGATCGCCTCTTCGAGGAGACCAACACCGAACCGCCCTCCGGCGTGTTGCTGTACGGCCCGCCCGGAACGGGGAAGACGCTGCTGGCCCGCGCGCTCGCGGGCGAGACCGACGTCAACTTCGTCCGGGTCGACGGCCCCGAGATCGTCGACCGCTACGTCGGCGAGTCGGAGAAGGCGATCCGGAAGGTCTTCGAGCGCGCCCGCCAGGCCGCGCCGTCGATCGTCTTCTTCGACGAGATCGATGCCATCACCGCGGCCCGCGGCGAGGGGGGGAGCGAGGTCACCGAGCGCGTCGTCTCCCAGCTGCTCACGGAGCTCGACGGAATGGCAGAGAACCCGAACCTCGTCGTGCTCGCCGCCACGAATCGCAAGGACCAGATCGATCCCGCCCTGCTCCGACCCGGACGGCTCGACACCCACGTGCTGGTCGGCGAACCTGACCTCGAGGCCCGCGAGAAGATCCTCGCGGTCCACGCGGGAGACAAACCGCTGGCCGAGGACGTCGACCTCGCCGAGCTGGCGGCCGAACTCGAGGGGTACACCGGCGCCGACATCGAGGCCCTCGTTCGAACCGCCTCGATGAAGGCGATCCGGGAGGTCGCCACCGCCTACGACCCCGAGGAAGCCAACGAGCGGGCCGACGAGGTCCTGATCGAGCGTCGCCACCTCGAGGAGGCCCGCGAAGAGCGCGACGCCGCGGGCTAAGACGGTACCCGCCCCGATCGGGGCGAGGACGGTAGGCGGCGCGAAACGGACGGTTTCGGACGCGGGAGCGAGAAGGCGTCGATTACCCGGGCGAGCGGTTTTGTACTAGTCTCTGATACCGCGGCGTATGGATTCATCGCCCCGACAGTCGGACGATGCGCCCGCCGAGACCGAGCCCGCCGACGCGGCCGCGGACGGCCCGACCGCGACCCGGCGACGACACCTCGCGACGACCGCGACCGCCGGACTGTTCGCCTCCGTCGCCGGCTGCGGAGCCATCGGCTCCGGGGGGCCGGCCGATACCGAACCGTCCGAGAGAACGGACGAGACGGCCGACGAGTCGAATCCCGTCGGCGACCTCCCGCTGTTCGACGCGCACGCACACGTCATCCCGACGGCGGCGCGGGGGCAGGACTCGCTGTCGGCCGACGAGCTCGTCGACTGGATGGACGCCAACGGCGTCGACCGCGCGGCGGTCATGGCGTTCGACTCCCCCGAGGGGTACCCGGTCCAGGCGCCGAGCTGGTGGGTGCTCGAACAGGTCGCCGCCTACCCCGACCGCCTCGTTCCCTTCTGTACGATCGATCCGCGGACCATGACCTACGGGGACGAGGCCGTCGACGTCTTCGAACGGTACGTCGACAGCGGCGCCCAGGGCTTCGGCGAGCTGAAGGTCGGTATGCCGATCGACGACGGGCGCCTCGAGCCCCTCTACGAGCTGTGTGCCGAGAACGGGCTGCCGATCGTGTTCCACACGGACCGACAGTTCCTGACCGACGAGGTCGGCCTGCCGCGGCTCGAGGAGGTGCTGGCCTCCTACCCGGAGGTCGACTTCGTCGCCCACGCCACCGGGTGGTGGGCCCACGTCGCCGCGAACGTCGAGCCGTCGGACCTCGGCGGCCGTCCGGAGGGGACGATCGAGTCCCGCGGCCGCGTCTGGGAGCTGCTCTCGACGTACGACAACATCTACGGCGACCTCTCCACGCGGGCCGGCTGGAACGCGCTGACCCGCGACGACGAGCACGGTCGGGCGTTGCTCGAGACCCACCACGAACAGCTCGTGTTCGGCAGCGACTACCTCTACCCCGGACAGGAGGTCCCGCTGCTCGAGGCGTTCGATCGGTTCGACCTCGAGCGCGACGCCTGGGCGAACGTTCGACACCGCAACCTCGAGGGATTGCTTCGCTGAGTCGGCGTCGGACCGTTCACGCGGCCGACGGCTGATCCGTACACTGCGTATATACTACCTGGGATCTCCGGAAAGACCGTTATCCCGTTCCGCGGTGACGTCCCGATCGGAATGGACGAACCACCGCGGAACGAGGAGGGCGAACGGGCGGCCGCGATCTGCGAGGGCTGCGGGGACGCGATCGCGGTCCGCGTCGAGGCCGACGGGCAACTGCGACCGATCGGGAGCGAGAAGGGCGGGTGCTGTGCGTGCGACGAACCCGACCTTCGCGTCATGGACGACGCGGCGGAGATTCTGGACGATCCCGGGACGGTCGACCGATCCGCCTGAGTGCCGTCGCTACGCGCCGATCGCGGCCGAGCCGTCGCCGTCGTCGGACTCGCGCTCGAGGGAGTCCTCGAGGCCGGCCTCGAGCAGCGCGTCCTCCTCGGGTTCGAGCACAACGGTCTCGCCGGCGGTCGTCGAGTCCCCGGGTTCGACGGCGACGTCGTCGATCCCGACGCTGGGCGGGAACAGCAGGTCGACGCGGCTGCCGAAGGCGATGTGACCGAGCCGCTGGCCGCGCTCGAGGGCGTCGCCGGATTCCACGTAGGGGAAGATCCGGCGGGCGAACGCGCCGGCGATGAGAGTGACGGTCGCCGTCGCCGCGTCTCTGGAGCGCCCGGCGTCCACGTCGCCGTCGTCGTCGACGGCGAACTCGGGGAGATGTGGCGAGTCGGTCTCGACCGCGACGCGGACGCGCTCGTTTCGTTCTGACTCCTTCGAGAAGGCGGGGCGGTTCGCGCCCGCGACGTGTTCGACGTCAGCGACGCTACCGGCGAAGGGAGCGCGGACGACGTGGACGTGCCAGACGTTCATGAAGATCCCCAGCCGGACGCGCCCGTCCTCCTCGCGCAGCACCGAGACGGTGCCGTCGGCGGGCGCGACGACGCCCGTCGGGGGCGGGTTCCGCTCCGGGTCGCGGAAGAACCCGAGCGTTGCGACCCCCGCGAGGAGGGCGACGACACTGGCCCCGACGCTGAACAGTAGCGCGAACGGCGCGGCGAGCAGCGGCGGCAGGGCGTACTTCCAGGCCCCCGGAGCGACGTTCATACTCCGGGCCACGCGGGCGAGTCGTATGGTCGTTACGGACGAGTTCGGGCCGGGCTCACAGAAATGCAAGGAGGAAGCTCACGACTGTAGTCGTGAGAGGAATCCGACAAGCCACGAATCAACCCACGAACGATAGCAACCCGACTCCCCCACGCCAGTCGTAGTATTTATAAAACACTTTCCTATATGTGAAGTTGCAGATGGAGGTCAAACGAACCGTTCCGGTCAAACTCTCGGTTCCAGAAGACCGACATGATGACCTCCATCAGACCATCGAGCAGTTTAACCACGCCTGCAACTACACCGTCCGACACGGCAGGAACGACGACGGCTATCTCATCCTCAACAAGTCCACCATACACGACAAAGTGTACCACGACCTGCGGGACGAGACAGATCTGCCCGCGAACCTCTGCGTTCGCGCCTACTCAAAATCCGTCGAAGCGATGAAAAGCACTGTCGCAGACTGGAAGAAGGGCAACAGCCGACCACTCCCACGATTCAACGAACCGTCCGCTGTCTACGACAAACGGACGTTGACCATCAAGGACAGGTCGGCCACGCTTTCGACCATCAACGGGCGAGTCGCCGTGGACTACGTTCTCGGTGACTACCAGAAGTCCTACCTCGATGATGACGACTACGAGAAGCGGATGGGAACGCTCCACTACCGCGAAGACGAAGAAGCGTTCTACCTCCACATCGTCATCAAGAAAGAAGTCGAAGAACGAGACGGTGATAAGGTACTGGGCGTGGACTTGAACCTCAAGAACGTTGCCGTGACCAGCACGGGTTCGTTTTACGATGGTGGCGAACTGTTGTGGGGACAGAACCACTACTTCCGCGTGCGTCGAAGCCTTCAGCACAAAGGCACCCGCTCCGCCAAGCAGGTACTCCGGCGACTGTCGGGGCGAGAAAACCGCTTCGTGCTGAATCGCCTGCACACGATTTCTCGACGCATCGTGGAGGAAGCCGACGCCCACGACTGCTCGTACATCGCCGTCGAACGTTTGACCCGTATCCGCGAGCGAATGGATAATCGGAACGACCAAGTGAAGCGTCAGATACACAACTGGGCGTTCCGAGAACTCCAAGAAATGCTCGCGTACAAGGCCAGCGAGTACGGTATCCACGTTGAACAGATACCGCCCGCGTTTACGAGTCAGACCTGCTCGAAGTGTGGACATCAGTCAAGCACGAACCGCGACAGCAAGATTGGTTGGTTCGAGTGTAACGACTGTGGGTACTCGGTTGATGGCGACTACAACGCCTCGAAGAACATCGGTCTGAAACTGCTAACTTTACCAGAGGGCAAACGTCCCTCTGGGTTGGGCGACGGTCATCTCGCCCTCAAGTCCGGGACGCTGAACGGGAACGGCGATTACACCGCCTACGACGTTTCGTCGGCAGACCGGGAGTCCACGGACAAGCCCACGACTTCAGTCGTGGGTCGATGACGAGATGGTCGTGGGAAGGGTGAACGCGAACGTCGCTCCCTCGCCGGGTTCGGAGTCGACGGTGATCTCGCCGCCGTGGCGCTCGACGATCCGGCGACAGATGGCCAGCCCGATCCCCGTCCCGTCGTACTCGTCGGGCCCGTGGAGCCGCTGGAACACCTGAAAGACGCGGTCGGCCGCCGAGGGATCGAGGCCGATCCCTTCGTCGCGCACCGAGAGCCGCCACCGGTCGCCGTCGCGTTCGGCGCCGACGTGAATCCGCGGGGGATCGTCCCCGCTGTACTCGATCGCGTTCGACAGCAGGTTCTGGAAGAGCTGTCGGAGCTGGCTGGCGTCGCCCTGGACCGTCGGCAGCGGCTCGATCGTGATCTCGGCGTCCTGGCGCTCGATCATCACCTGCAGGTCCGTCAACACGTCATCGAGGACGTCCTCGAGCGCCACCGGTTCGAAGGGGTCGCCCTGCGAATCGATCCGCGAGTACGCCAGCAGCCCGTCGATCATCTCGCGCATCCGATCGGCGCCGTCGGCCGCGTACGCGAGAAACTCCTCGGCGTCCTCGTCTAACTCGTCGCCGTAGCGGTCCTCGAGCAGCTCGAGGTAACTCGAGACCATCCGCAACGGCTCCTGGAGGTCGTGGGAGGCCGCGTACGCGAACTGCTCGAGGCGCTCGTTCGAGGCCTCAAGTTCGCGGACCGTCTCGTTGAGCCGTCGCTCGTAGCGCCGGCGCTCGAGGGCGGTCGCCAGGATCGTCGCGACGCTGTCGAGGAAGTCGACGTCGTGGTCGGCGAACTCACGAGGACGGTCGTCGTAGACCGCGAGGACGCCCCAGGCGTCCGCGACCGGGCCGATGGCGACGGCGAGCCCGCTGCGAAGCGCGTCGTTCGGCGGGAGCAGCGGGGCGTCGAACCGCGGATCGGCCTCGACGTCTTCGACCACTACCGGTTCGCCGTCGGCACACGCGGCTGCGGCCAGCGACTCCGCCGGCGATACCGACCCGCTCTCGAGGCGCGCGTCGTCGCAGCCGACTGCGGTCCGGGTCCGAAACGCCGCCCGTCCGTCGCCCGCGTCGGTCGCCTCGAGGACGGCACAGCACTCGGCGTCGAACGCCGCGGCGACCAGCTCTCCGGCCTTCCGGAACAGCGCGTCGTCGTCCGCGTTCTCGAGGGCGTCGCGGCCGAGGTACGCGACCGACTCCAGTTGGGCGACCTTCGTCGTCAACGCCTCCTCGGCCTCCTTTCGCGGCGAGATATCTCGGAAGAGACCGACGAAGTACCGGTCGCCGTCGTGGAAGAAGTCGTTGAGCGAGACCCCGAGCGGAACCTCGTGGCCGTCGCTGTGTCGTCCGGGAAGCTCGACGTAGGTCCAGTCCAGGTTCCGCTCCCCGGTCTCGAGGTACCGGTTGAGCGCGTCGAGGTGAGTTTGTCGGAGCCGCGGCGGGATGATCTCGAGCTTGCTTCCGCCGACGAGTTCCGCGGGGTCGTGGCCGAGGATCCGTTCGACGGCGGGGTTGACGTACCGGATCTCGCTGTCGGTATCGAGGACGATGATCCCGTCGGGTACCGCGTCGGCGAGCGCCTCGAACGTCGGACCGTAGGCCGGTTCGGATCGAGCGGACGTCGGTTTCGGATCGACGATCCCGGTGACTCGCCGCTCCGGGCCAGCGCCGTCAGCCGACGGCGGATCGAAGTGGAGTTCGACGTCGACGACGGCGCCCGCGTCGGTCCGAAGCGAACGGGTCGCCGCCAGCGGCTCCCCGACCAGCAGATCCGCGAACCGACGACCGAGCAGCTCCGAGCGTTCGTAGCCAGTCAGCGACGCGAACGCGGCGGTAACGTCGTCGATCGTTCCCGACGACGTCAGCCGAACGCTCGGAACGCCCGCGACGTCGAGCAGGGAGAGGGGAGCGCCGGACGGTCGCGTCTCGACCTCGGCGGGTTCGTCGGGCGACTCCGAGTTCATAGACGGCGACTCCGCCGGTCCGACGGATAAGGACTCTGCCGGAAGCGGACGACCGGTTCGGTCCCGCCGGATCCGGAGCGGTCAGTCCCAGAACGACTGCGTCCGGGCGTACTCGCGCTCCTTCGAGAGGATGTCCCGGTAGAAGTCGGCCTCGTCCTCCCGGAGCTTGCTGATGATCCGGGCCGCGTTGTGTGGGCCGACCCCGCGGGCGGCCATCGCGATGACCGCCTGCTTGCCGTGGCTCTGGACCAGACTCGCGCTGTGGAAGGCCCGTTCGGTCATCTCCTCCTGTTCGTCGTCCTTTTCCTCGGCCCGGACGGCCTGCACGACCTCGTCGGCCCACGGGTTCAGCGACGCGATCCGGGTCGAGCCGCAGTTCGGACACTCGGGCTGGTCGTCGACCCGGCCGACCTTCGTCTTCACCTTCCACTCGTGACAGTGGGTACACAGCAAGATCACGCGATCGTCGCGGATCCGTTCCTTGACCGTCTCGATGACGCTGGCGTCGGCGTTTTCCGGCGCCAGCAGCTCCTTGCCCGAGGACCGCCCGCCCAGCCCGACGGGCGTTCGACCGCGGTGGGTCACGAGCTCGAGGTCGCCGGACTGGAGGCGTTCGAGAACCCGGCCCGCGCGCTCGACGTCCAGATCCTCGTGGAAGACCTCCCGGAGCGACTCATCGTACATCGGGGTGTCCTCGAGCGCCGAGAGGAGCCGTTCGTTCGACATTCGGCCGGACCCCTGCCAGCGCTTGAGCGCGCCGAACTTCGCCGAGACCTGCGCGAGCCGGAAGGCCAGCGCGTCCGACCCCTTGAGTCCAAGCTCGACGATCGTCCCGACGTGGTCGGGGTCGGTGTCCTCGAGCACCTCGAGGACGTCACTGGTCGCGACCGAGGTCGGCACCTCGAGCTCGATCCGGTAGGGGTCCGTCTCGAGGCCGACCGAGGAGCCCGCTCGCTGGCCCAAAAGCGCCGAAAGTACGCGACCGAGCGTCTCGTTTACCTTGTGGCCGAACGGCGCGTTGAGCACGACCGTCCGGCCCTGCCGCTCGAGGACGAGTCGGTCGGCCGTCGGCATCGGCGCTTCGGCCTCGAGGTGGTCCTCGAGCTGCGAGCAGGCCGCCGAGAGCGTCTCCGGGTCGGCGGGATACCGGCCTGCGAACTCCCGGCCGACGGCGGCGGCGTCGGCGCCCTGCCGGAGCTGGGGCTCGGCGACCGCACGGATCTCGCCGACCTCGCCAGCCACGGCTGCGGGGACAGGGATTTCCTGACCGATCCAGGACGGCACTTCGCCCGCGGGATCCTCGATCGGGCTCACCTTCACTCGACCCTCCTCGTCGTCGATCTCGGCGATGCGCCACATCTCGCCGCGCTGGATGAACACCTCGCCCGGCTGGGCGAAGTTGACGACGAACTGCTCGTCCAGGGTGCCGATCTGGCCCCCCGAGGCGATGTCGTGGACCTCGTAGGTCTCCTCGTCGGGGATCATCGAGAGGTTCGCGTAGACGTACTGCCAGGTCCCGCCGGTCGTCTCGAGACGGTCCTCGCTCTCGTCGAACCAGACGACCCGGTTGCGGTGCAGCTCGCCGAGGATTTCCCGGATCGTCGCCTCCGTGACCTCCCGGAACGGGTACGCGCGGGTGATCGTCTCGACGGCCTCCTCGAAGCGGGTGTCGCCGCGGCTCTGGACGAGCGCCGGGAGCTGGTTGGCGACGACGTCGAGGCTTCCCTCGTGGATCTCGGCGGGTTCGACCTCGCCGTCCCGGGCCCGCCGGGCGATCGACAGCGCCTCGAACGTGTCGTCGGGGCGGGTCGTCACGATCGTCCCGCTCGAGACCTCGTCCTGGCGATGGCCCGCGCGGCCGATCCGCTGGAGCAGGCGGGCGACCTGACGTGGACTCTGGTACTGGATCACGTGGTCGACCCGGCCGACGTCGATCCCAAGTTCCATCGAGGACGTACACAGCAGCCCCTCGAGCTCGCCGTCTTTGAACCGGTCCTCGACGTCGATCCGGGCCTCCTTCGAGAGCGAGCCGTGGTGGACGCCGATCGGGAGGTCGAGTTCCGTAAAGCGCGACCCCAGCGCCTCGGCGGTCTGGCGGGTGTTGACGAAGATCAGCGTCGACTCGTGCTCGTCCACGAGGTCCCGGATGAGCCGGACGTGACTCGCCGTCGAGGCGTCGGTGACGAGCTTCCCGGCGAGTTCCTCGTCCTCGGGCGTTACCTCGGGGCTGCGGACCGTCACGTCGACGTTGCTACCGACGTCGATCTCGCGGATCTCGCAGGCCCGACCGCCGGTGAGGAGTCGCCCTACCGACTCCGGATCGCCGACCGTCGCCGAGAGCCCGATCCGCTGCATCCGCCCCGCGAGGTCGTGCAGTCGCTCGAGGGCGATCGACAGCTGGGCTCCGCGCTTCGAGGCCGCGAGTTCGTGGACCTCGTCGATCACGACGTGGGAGAGGTCCGCCAGCGCCTCCCGGAGCCGCTCGCCGGTGAGCATCGCCTGGACCGTCTCGGGGGTCGTGATCAACACGTCCGGCGGGTCCTCGGCCTGCTTGCTGCGCTGGTAGTCGGTCGTGTCGCCGTGACGGACGTCGACCTCGAGGTCGAGGTACTCGCCCCACCACTCGAGGCGCTCGCGCATGTCGCGGTTGAGCGCCCGCAGCGGCGTCACGTAGAGCGCGCCCAGACCCTCGGGTCGCTCCTCGACCAGGTGATCGAAGACGGGCAACATCGCCGTCTCGGTCTTGCCGCTCCCGGTCGGCGCGATCACGAGCGTGTTCTCGCCGGCCGACAGCGGCGGGATCGCGAGCCGCTGGGGTGCCGTCGGGGCGGAGAATCCGCGCTCCGAGAGCGCCCCGCGGACCGTCGGCCCGAGGTGCGTGAAGGCGGCGACGTCTCCTGCAGTCATCGTCGTTTCTACGGGCGTAGGGCGGATAAGAGACACGTTCTCCGTCCGTTTCGCCGTCGTCGATCACCCCTCGCGGTCGTCCGCTCGGAGCTCGTCGGCGAGTTCTTCGTCGAGGGTTAGCTCGCCCGGCGAGGCCGGCTTCTCCTGAACGTTCGCCGCGGTCCGTTCATCGATTGCCTCGGCCGAGCGCGCCCCGTCCGTCAGATCGGCGTTCAGTCGGTCGTCGTCGATCGTCTCGGCGCCGTCCCCGTCGGACGGGGGACGGCTCCGTGGCGTCGGTTTGCCGCGGCGCTTTCGCACGCCGTCGACGACCATCGACGGATCGGCCGATTCGAGGCGGCGGGCGAGCGCGTCCGCGACGAGGACGATCCCCGCGCCGACGACCGCCAGCCCCGCGAGTCGACCGAGTGACGGCCCCGTCGCGGGCGATTCCGGTCGACGGTTGGAGTGCGCTCCGCGAAACGCTCGTAGACTCATTGACCGTCCTTTCGGCGGTGTCGGCAAGTCCGTTCGGCCCGCGAGAGCAAGCCCGATCGCCGGGTGCTACTCTCCCGTATCAACCTCCTAACAGGGGTTTAACAACCGAATAGTATACAGTTGTCTCGGATATTGTCATTGTAGATGAGATTCAGTAAATCGGTTCAGTGCGAGCACTCGAGTGTCGCTCGCTCGACGGAGGGTCCCGCTGCGGAGTCGGACCACCGGTGCGCGCGGAGGAAACGATGAGCGGGACGGATCGGCGGCGAGCCGGTCGAACCGTCGCGGTCGTCGGCGCCGTCGCGGTGCTGGCCGGCGTCCTCGCGACGGCGTTTCTCGTCGGCGGAACCGCGGCCGTCGGTTCCGACGGGGCGCCCGACTCCGACGCGACCGCGTTCGAGTCGAGCGCGGTGCAGTCGACGACCGGGGTCTCCGAAACGGCGAGCGAGGTCCCGGTCCCGGAACCGGGCGACGAGTACTACGAGGCTGCCGCACCCGACGGCAGCTGGATCAGCTACATCAACACGCGAGACGAGTACCGGGATCCGTACCTCGGCGACGGCTCCGGGAAACTCTGCGTGACGCTCGTCAACGAGGCCGGCGAACCGGTCGTCGGCGAGAGCGTCCCGAACACGACGGCGACGATGTCGACCGGCGAGGAGCTCGAGTGGCACTCCCAGGCCGACCCGATAACCGTCGAGTATCCGCTGACCGACAACTACGAGCAGCCGCTCGATTCCGACCAGTTCGGGACGAGCTCGGAGCTTCCGCAGGGCGACGGCTACCTCGACTCCCACTGCATCGAGATGCACGGCCAGCCCGAGGACGGAACGATCGAGTACGTCGAGGTCGTCGGCTACGTCCAGCAGGCCCACGACGCCTGGGACACGGACGTCGATCCGGTCGAGGACGCCGTGCCCTACGAGGACGCCGGCGGCTGGACCTACGAGCCCAACGGCACCCACGGACAGGCCGTCGCCGTCCTCCAGTTGACCGCCAACGCCGACGAGTTCGAGGACGGCGAGAACGGAAGCGAACCGACCGACGGGAACGGTGACGATTCGAGCGAAACCGACCAATCGAACGAGACCGACGGGACCGGTTCGGACGACGGTACGAACGCCTCCGACAGCACCGATTCGAACGGCGCCGACGGTGACGAATCGAGCGAGACCGACGACTCGGATGGCCTGCCAGGGTTCGGCGCCGCCGTCGCCGTGATCGCGCTGGCTGCGGTCGCCGTCGGGGTCGCCCGGCGCTGATCCACGAGCGACCCGTCCGCGGACTCCGAGCCATTTACCGGCTCCGGCGACGAACTCGAGGTACCGATGACCGACGACAGTACCGAGTGGATGGACCCGGTCGACGAGGAGCTCCTTCGGCTGCTCCGGGACGAGGACGTCTTCATGCCCGACCAGCTCGCCGAGGAGGTCGAGCCCCGCGCACCCCACGTCGCCTACCGGTGTCGGGAGCTCACGAAGTACGGGCTCGCGACGAAACACGCGATGGGAATGTACGGCATCAGCGACCTGGGCGAGCGGTACCTCGCGGGCGAGGTCGATCCGAGCGAGCTCGAGCCCGACGACGCCTAGACGCCTCGCGACGACCTCGAGGCCGCGGCGAGTTCGGGCCTTCGGTCGAAGAAACGATCATTGAGAAAAGGGGCTTTATCCCTCGATCCGCTACGAACGCCGATGACTCGTTCCGTCAGTCACGACCGCGACGTCCGCGAGGGACGGAAGGCCACGCTGTACTGCTGGGGGTGTGACCACGCGAGTTCCGTCGACGGCGACTGGGTCCGCGAACCTCGCGGGACCGAGGTAGCGTACGTCTGTCCCGACTGCGGGACGGTGATCGCGGAACGGCCCCGCGAGGACGGCGGTCCCAATCCCGGTGAGGCCTGGGGACGAGTGGTCCGAACCTCCGTCTCGGTCTGGCAGGCCAGCGTCGGTCTCGCGTCGACGATTCCCGTGCGGGCGTCGCCCCGTCGAGACGACCCGTGAGTTCCGCGCGGGGTCCACGTTCGGAGCTTTTCTGGCCGATTCCTCGCCGACTTTCGACCCGATCCCCACCCAGCGGGATATCGTGTTTACGATCATCCACTTTTCTACGGGATCGAGTATATTCGCCCACAACAGCAGAGCTTTAATAGTGGGATCCGTTGGATAACTCGAGTAGAAGATGTCAGATGGGAACCTGACCACGGTAGAACAGGAGGTACTGGACGAGATCGAAGCCGAGGGCGTCGACTTCCTTCGCCTGCAGTTTACCGACATCCTCGGAACCGTCAAGAACGTCTCGGTTCCGGCCCGGCAGGCCGAGAAGGCGTTCACGGAGGGGATCTACTTCGACGGATCCTCGATCGAGGGCTTCGTCCGCATTCAGGAGTCCGACATGCGCCTCAAGCCCGATCCCGAGACCTTCGCCGTCCTTCCCTGGAGGGACAAGGAGGACAGCGCCGCCGCGCGGATGATCTGTGACGTGATCGACACCTCGACGGGCGAACCGTTCGAGGGTGACCCGCGATACGTCCTCAAGAAGGCCCTCGATCGGGCCCAGGAGATGGGGTACACCGTCAACGCCGCCCCCGAGCCGGAGTTCTTCCTGTTCGAGGAGGACGAGGACGGCCACGCGACGACCGAGACCAACGACCACGGCGGCTACTTCGACCTCGCGCCGAAGGACCTCGCCAGCGACGTTCGCCGGGACATCATCTACGGGCTCGAGGACATGGGCTTCGAGGTCGAGGCCAGTCACCACGAAGTGGCGGAGGGCCAACACGAGATCAACTTCGAGTACGACGACGCGCTGACGACCGCCGACAACGTCGCAACCTTCCGCACCGTCGTTCGCGCGATCGCGGCCCAGCACGACTACCACGCGACGTTCATGCCCAAGCCGATCCCGAAGGTCAACGGCTCGGGGATGCACACTCACCTCTCGCTGTTCACCGAGGACGGCGAGAACGCCTTCCACGACGAGGACGACGAGTTCGACCTCTCCGACGAGGCCCGCGCCTTTACCGCTGGCCTGCTCGAGCACGCTCCCGCGATCACGGCCGTCGCGAACCCGACGGTCAACAGCTACAAGCGCCTGGTACCGGGCTACGAGGCTCCGGTGTACGTCGCCTGGTCGGACCGCAACCGCTCGTCGCTGATCCGCAAGCCCGCCGCCCGCGTCCCCGCGGCCTCGCGGGTCGAACTGCGTTCGCCCGACCCCTCCTGTAACCCCTACCTCGCGATTGCGACCATGATCCACGCCGGCCTGGACGGCATCGAGCAGGATCTGGAGTGTCCCGATCCGGTCCGGGAGAACATCTACGAGTTCGACGAACAGAAACGCGAGGAGTACGGCATCGACACCCTGCCCTCGAACCTCGGCGCCGCCGTCGACGCCCTCGAGGACGACGAGGCGATCTACGACGCGCTCGGCGACCACGTCGCCGAGAAGTTCGTCGAGGCCAAGCGCCAGGAGTTCGAGGAGTACCTGATCGACGTCTCCCAGTGGGAGCTCGATCGCTACCTCGAGACGTTCTGAATCGGTCGCGCGCCGCGGCGCTCGATCTGCCGATCTTTTTGTTTTCGCGGACGTAGCGTCGCGACGATGCCACCTGTCGATCGGCCGACCCCGCCCGACGATCTCGAGCCGGAGCTGTACGCGGTGCTCGAGGCGCTCGCCGACTGCGATCCCGAGACGATTCGTACGGTCGCCGACCACGTCGACGCGCTGGCGGCGTGGGCCGAGTCGCGGTCGACCGACGACGGGACGCCGGAGGGCGTCCCGGAGGACGCGACGGTCTCGACGCTCGAGGTCGACGGCGAGACGTATCGCCACTACCAGTGGCGGGAGGGCGACGCGATCAGATCGAAAACCGAACGCGCGTGAGCCGGCTTACTCCTCGTCGTCGACCCGGATCGTCGCGAGCGTCTCCCGATCGCCCAGCAGCTCGAAGGTGAACCCGCCATCGTCGCGCTGGACCTGAACGTCGGTCTCGGTGACGTCGGCGGTTACCTCCTCGATTTGGGAGATCCCCTCGTCGCGCTGTGGCGCCTCGACGTCGAAGTCCTCGTAGGCGACGTGGGTCGACTCCGCGATCATCTCCTCGCCGTCGTAGAGGTCTGCGTCGAGTCCGGCGTCCGATTCTCGCACCTCGAGTCGGTACGTTTCCAGCGACATACGCCGTTGTTCCCGCGGCCGAGTCATCGGGATTCGGCTTCCATACGCCGGCCGCCCTGCGCTCACCCGGAGCGGCCGCGTTGCTCGCGATCCTCGGGATCGACGCCGGGCGCGAGCGCCGTCGTCTCGATCCGCGCGACGCCCTTGACCGCCCGAACCCCGTCGATGCCGGGCGCCACGAACCGCGTCGCGTACTCGCCGTCCTCGGCGAGCGGGCGCCCTCCCTTCGCGACCGCGAGCAGCCCCTCGAGGGCTGCCTCGACGGGAACGCAGGCCCGCAGCCCGTCCCGGGCGTCGACGAGCAGGTGGGTCGTCTCCGGCGGCGCCTCGGCTACCTCGAGCAGCGACGGGATCGGGACGCCGCGCCAGCGCTCGACGAACCGATCGCCGGTCGCACAGACGATCGCGATCTCGCGGGTCGTCTGCTCGAGGGCGGCGAGATCGGTTGCCTCGAGACGTCGTTCCCGGGTTCCGACGAGACGGATCGGTCGCTCGAGTGCGGGTTCGGACGGAACGCTCATACTCGTCGTTCGGTTCGGAGGGACCCTCCCGGTTCCGGCCGTTCCCGACGGCTGGGATCGCGCCGAGGCTACAGCTCCCGGTAGGGACCGAGTCGCGTCCCGTCGAGCAGGTACGCCTCTCCGGACGCCAGTCCCTCCGGCAGGAACGGCGAGAGAAACGACTGGCCGGGGACGTTGACCCACGTTCCGCCCGCGAGGTCGTTGAACGCCGGCAGGACGATCAGCTGCGGCGGGTCGCCGCCCTCGATCCAGGGGACGCCCGCGTACTCGGGGCGATCGCGAAAGGGCTCCGGGTCGATCCGACCCCGGAGCCACGCCGGTTCGACCCGACTACCGCCGACCTCGTCCTCGAGGCGGACGCAGGGGTGTTCGTGGCCCAGACAGAGGACTTCGCAGTCGAGGACGCCGGGCGCGGGCCAGGTGTGGCCGTGGCAGACGCCGATCGAGCCGATCGTCGCTCCGGCGCCCGATACCACCGTCGCGTCCCCGAGCCAGTCGGCGATCCCGCCGTCGTGGTTGCCCTTCACGACGGTCGCCTCGAGGGTCGGTGGCAGGGACTCGAACAGCACCTCGACCTCGCCGCGCTCGGCGCCGTCGGGATCCCCGATCGAGTGCATTAGATCCCCGAGGACGACCAGTCGGTCGATCCCGGTTCGCTCGAGGATCCCGAGCAGTCGTTCGCGGCGCTCCGGGGCTCGACTGGGAACGTCGACGCCCCGTTCGCGGCGCAGCCCCGCCTCGTAACCGGCGTGGTAGTCGGCGATCAACAGCGCACGCTCGTCGCCGACGGTCGCGACGGCGGCCGGCTCGTCGGGGACGGGTTCGACGGCGGGCGTCGCCCGAGTCGGGTCGGTACACATCGCCCGTTCAGATCGCCTTCAGCGTTCCGTCGGCGGGCTCGTAACACTGCCCGCCCATCAGCGCCTCCTCGATGGCGTCCTCGACGACGTCCTCGTCGACGCCGGTCTCGGCGGCGACCCGCTCGACGACCTCGGTTCGGTCGGCACCGTCGCCGTCGTCGAGTTCCGCCATCGTCTCGACGGCCACAGACTCGAGGTCGACCGACGCGGATTCGGGTTCGTCGTCTCCGCCGTCCTCGGTTTCGGCGGTCGACTCGTCCTCGGGCGAGGTCCCGTCGGACTCGGCCTCGAACTCGAGGTCCGAGCTCGGTGCCTCGGCGTCCTCCTCGTCCGGCTCGCGGCTGCGCTCGCTCTCGGGCTCGGGAACGTCGATGTCGTTCTCGCCGGGGTCGTCGACCTCGGTTCCGGTCGCGAACTCGGCGCCGAACTCCGCCTCGAGTTGCTCGCGTTCGTCGTCGTCCATCTCGTACATGCCGCCGCCGTCGAAGTCGCCGAGCTCCTCGTCGGCGTCGGCGGCGTCGGTCGCCGCTTCGGTCGGCTCGTCGGTTTCGGCTTCCGCGGACGAGTCGTCGGCCTCGACGGCCGCTCCGGCGTCGGGCTCGTCGGCGTCGACGGCGGGATCCTCGCCGGCGGCGTCCGTCGGGGTCTCCTCGCTCGCGGAGAACTCGTCGGCCGTGGCCGTCGTCACCGACTCCGGCTCGTCCTCGCCCGCGGTTACCGCCGCGGGATCGGGCGCGTCGGTCTCGGGGGACGGCTCGGCGCTGGAATCGTCGGCGTCGAAGGCGGGATCGTCGCCGGCGGCGTCCGTCGGAACGTCCTCGCTCGCGGAGAACTCGTCGGCCGTGGCCGTCGCCACCGGCTCCGGTTCGTCCTCGCCCGCGGTTACCGCCGCGGGATCGGGACCGTCGTCCTCGGACGGGGTCGAGACGTCGGATTCGCCGGGTGCGATCTCGCCGCGTTCGGCCAGCGAGTCGAACGTCGCCCCGCCCTCCGGGCTCGAGCCGTCGGGCGCGATCGCGAGCCCGCTCACCTGGTCGCGCTCGCCCGCGACGACCTCGCAGGCCTCGAGCGCGCAGTTCCGCAGGGCGGCGAGGTAGTCCGGCGTCGTCCCGTAGTGGTCTCTCGCGAGCGGGATGCCGTCCGCGAGGCCGGCGTCGACCCCCGCTTCGGTCAGCGCGGTCGCGAGGGCGTCGTCGTCCGTATCGAGGCCCATCGCCGCCGCGTAGGTGCCGATCCGCTCGATCGTTCGTTCGGCGGCGCTGACGACCCAGCGGTCGCGCGTGTCGGCGTCGATCGTCGCGATCGACTCCGGTCGGATCGAGGTGTAGACCCGATCGGAGTCCTCGGGCTGGAAGGTGCGGGCCTTGCCCGTCACCGCGACGAACGCGGGCGGCTCGAGCGACTCGAGCGTCGCTAGCTCGTCGGGCTGGTACTGACCCGCATAGACGACGAACGCGCCCGTCGGGTCGACGACGCGGGCCCGTACCATCTCGTCGTTGACCGACGTGACCTCGGTGAGCGTGCCCGCGACGAAGACGCGGTTGAGCCGGGCGCCCGTCGGCGTGATCACGTAGTTGGGCGCGCGCTCCTCGTCGCTTTCGGCGTACGAGAGCGAGGCGTCGTCGTACTCGGCGGCGAACAGGCGGTAGGCGATCTCCCGTCCCGGAATCTCCTCGTCGTTCTCGTCGCCGTTCGCGCTCATGCGTCCACCTCCTCGAGGAAGGCCGTCGCGCGAGCGGCCGGATCGTCGTCGCTCTCCTCGAACGTTTCGGCGTCGAGGTTGGCGCCGTACTCGTCGACCGAGAGGTGGCCCCGCACGCGGTACTCGCGGCCGACGACGTTCTCGCGGATCGCGTCGGCGACGACCTCCTGGTCCATCGCCTCGCGGGCGGCCTCGAGGGCGTCCTCGAGGTCCCCGCCGTAGACCTGCTGTGTGAGGTCGTCGTCGAGGATAGCGGTGACGGTCCCGGTGCCGTCGTCGAGGATCGCCTTCACCCGCAGGTCGTCGATCCCGTCGACGTCGCCGTGGGTCCGGCACTGTCCCTTCTGAATCACGCGATAGCACTCCGGACAGCGCTGGATGAGCCCGGAGCCGTCGCGGACCGCAATCGCGTTGCCGACGAGTTCGACGTCGTAGATCCCGCCGGTGCGGACGGCCTCGCCGACGTCCATCGTCGTCGCGTCGCTTCCGACGTCGATCTCCCGATCGAGGTGGGAGACCCGCGAGAACTCCGAGACGTTGACCTCCGGGACCCCGCGGAACTCCTGGACGTAGGCGTTCTCGATGCGGACCGAGGCACCCTCCTCGATCTCCGGGGCGGGATCCCAGTTCGTGAAGGGGAGTCGGCCGCTCTCGTCGCCGAGCACTCCGCTTAAGATCTCGGTCTCGCCGTCGCGGCCGTCGATCGTTCGGCGCTCACAGTCGAGGACGCTCACCTCGATCGTGCGCGCGCGGTCGCCCGTCTCGAGGTCGGCGAGGTCGGCCTCGCCGCCGATCTCGTAGGGCACGTCGGGGGAGTCGCTCTCGAAGGACAGCGCGGTGCTCTCGCCGAGATTGAGCTCGGGTTCGCCGTCCCACTCGCGGACGCCCGCGTTGCCCGCGGTGATCGTATCGCCCGGCTCGAGACCGAACTCCTCCCAGGCGGTGTAGTCGATCCGTCCGGTCTCGTCGGCCAGCTGGCCCTCCACGATGACGTGGTCCGAGCCCTGGTACCGGATCGAGCGCTCGCCCGCGGTGAGGACGGTGGCGGTGACCGTCACGTTGCCGTCCTCGGGCGCGACGTCGGCGACGTTCTTCGCCGAGGGCGTTGCGCCCCCGCCGCTCGAGCCGTCGCCGTACTTCCGGCGCAAACTCTGTTTGGCCTCGTCGACCGGGACGCTGTACTCCACGAGGTTCTGCAGGTCGGATTTGACCTCCTCTTTGTCGACACCGAGGTCGGAGGCGAGCTCCTCGGCATGATCGTCGAGTTCCATCACCGGCATTTGGTCGGGAGGCCTGAAAAGCGTTCCCGGAACGCGGCGAAAGTAAAATCCGGACAGGCGTGCCTCGAGACGGCGAGCAAGCGGTACGTTCATCCCGCCGTTTCGTGAACGTCGGGTATGGAACGGGTCACGGCCGCGCTCGGCGGGCTGGCATTCGTCGCCCTGATCTTCGGGGGCCTCGTCGCCGTTCGGATCCTCACGCGGGCGCTGTACGCCGTCATCTGGTTCGCTGAGACCGTCGCGACGTTCGGGTTCGCACTGCTCGTGGGGTATATCGTGTACCGGATTCTACTCGGCTCGAGCGACGATCCGCGATGCGGCGTGTGACCCGTCGAGCCCGTCGGTCCCGCATCCGACGGGAACAGCGCGGCGAGTCGGCGACGCGGACCGCCGTCCGCCTTTAAGTCGTTCTGGTCACAAGGAGGAGCTATGACGGGAGGTCGTCGCTTCTCGGAGTTCCCCGTTCGGTAGCTTCGGGTATCCGACCAGAGTCGCGTCCTCGCACGGATCCGGCGCTTGCCTCGCAGCGGCGGGCGTCGGGTGGATCAGCATCCTCGAGTCCGGCGAGCCAAAACGTATGAGGATCGATCACACAGTTCCCGGCCCGAATATCACGCGTATCTGACATAGGTATTTACGCCCGATCGTGGTACCTCCGGGCATGGAACCGACAGTTGCGAGACGGTGCCATATGCTGTTCGGCGGTTCGTTGCTGCTGCTGACGATCGGGATCGGGTACTGCGTTATCGTCGGGACGTGCCTGGCGGATTTTCTGGTGGTGATCGCGGGGCTCGTTCTCGGCTGGATCGGGCTGTTCTACTGCGTCGGCAGCGGCTCGTTCTGGGGGTGACTGGACGCCGACCGAAGCGGGGCTCGCGGGTCGGCTCGGAGAGACGACGTTCGAAGATTCGAGCCGCTGGCGAACACGCTCGGCCAGAAACTCATCCCGGCGGGGCGTTCCGCTCGAGTTCTCGCCAGTCACCGCCGACTGTCTCCTCGACGATCCCGATTTCCTCGTCGGTCGACCGTACAGCTCGTACGCGATCTCGTCGATCAACTTATCAGTTTTCTCGATCTTCTCGAGTTCCTCCGCCCGTTCCGTCGTCTCGAGGTAGCTCTCGAAGCAATCCCTATTGAACCGATGTCCGAGATACCTATTGCACCTGAGTTACCTGGACCAACCAAGGTAGTTGGCTTAGGTTCCTATTGTGACTGTCGGCTATCGCTACTGCCCCGCTTCGACGAACCCACCCGAACACCCCTACCCACGCCTTCTTTAGGACCCGCCTCCCAGCAGGGGGTATGCACGTCGTCGTCAACGCCGCCACGAGCGCGGACGGGAAGCTCTCCTCGAGACGCCGCGAACAGATCCCGATCAGTGGCGACGCCGATTTCGCACGGGTCGACCGCCTGCGGGCCGACAGCGACGCCGTCGTCGTCGGCGTCGGCACCGTCCTCGCAGACGACCCCCACCTCACCGTCAAAGAGGAGGCGCTGATCGACGAGCGCCGCGACCGTGGCGAGCCCGCACACCCGGCCCGGGTGGTCGTCGACTCGAGGGCGCGCACGCCGACCGACGCGGCCGTCCTCGACGACGCGGCGACGACCTACGTCTGTACGAGCGAGCGGGCGACGATCGACGACCGAATGGATCTGGCCGACCGCGCGGAGCTGGTCACGGCCGGCGACGACCGCGTCGACCTCCTGCGGGCGTTCGCGACCCTGCAGGCCCAGGGGCTCGAGCGGATCATGGTCGAGGGCGGGGGCGAACTCATCTTCTCGCTGTTCGAGGACGGCCTCGTCGACGAGCTGCGCGTGTTCGTCGGCCCGACGGTCATCGGCGGCCGGGACGCCCCGACACTGGCCGACGGCGAGGGCTTCGTCGCCGACTTCCCGACCCTTGAGCTCGAGAGCCTCGAGCGGGTCGGCGAGGGGGCGCTGTTGACCTGGCGGATGGCCGACGGCTGAAGCCCTCGGAGCCACGGTCCGGCTATCCGTACCGCGAGCGCGCCGTCCCGGCCAGCCGGACGCCGACGGCGAACCCGCCGAGCATGAACGTGCCGAGGAGGACGTGGACCGGGCTGTCGAACGGACCGGCGGTCGCCTCGAGGAAGAGCCACCAGACGGAGTAGACGACGGCGCCGCCGACGAGGAGCGGGAGGGACCGGATCCCGGTCAGCGCTCCGAAGCCCGCACCACAGGCGAGACAGACGCCGATCAACACGAGGAGGAATCCGAACTCGCCGACGCGGTCGATGGTCGGGCCCCACAGCCGGCGACCGGGAACGACGAGCAGGTAGCTGGCGACGAGGACGAATAGGCCGCCGAGCGCCGTTTCCCGAAAGCCGCCCCTCACGACCGTACGTTCACCCGACGTTACATATTCGTGACGGCCGAACCGACGGGACGAGCGGCAGGGTCGTCCCGTCAGGTCTTTGCGCGCTCGTTCCCTACGGCCGACCATGGAACGAGCGACCTTCGGCGGCGGCTGTTTCTGGTGCGTCGAGGCGGCCTTCGAACAGCTCGAGGGCGTCGAATCGGTCACGTCGGGCTACGCGGGCGGTCACGCCGAGGATCCGACCTACGAGGCGGTCTGCTCGGGCTCGACGGGCCACGCGGAGGTCGTCCAGCTCGAGTACGACCCCGAGACGGTCGCCTACGAGGACCTGCTCGAGGTCTTCTTTACGATCCACGATCCGACCACCAAGGACCGCGAGGGTCCCGACGTCGGCAGCCAGTACCGCTCGGCGATCTACGCCCACGACGACGAGCAACTCGAGACCGCCGAGGCCTTCGCCGCGGAGCTCGAGAACGAGGGGCTCTACGAGGGGATCGTCACGGAGATCGAACCGCTCGACACCTTCTACGAGGCCGAACAGTACCACCAGAACTACTTCGAGAAGAATCCCAACGACGCCTACTGCTCGATGCACGCGGCGCCGAAAGTCGAGAAGGTCCGCGAGAAGTTCGCCGCGAAGGCGACGCTCGAGGACTGAGTTCGGGGTCCGTTCAGCGCGTCGGCCCGGGCGCCCTCACTCGGAGATCGTCAGGATTCCGTTGTTGGCCGTAACCTCGCTGGCGCCCGCGGGCAGTTCGAACTCGAACTGCCGGTCGTCCATGACGACCAGCACCCGATCGTCAACGACGTCGACGGCCATGTCGGCGGCGTCGGGGCCGAAGTCGACGGTGATCACGCTCCCGTCCTCGGCCTCGGTCTGGCGGACGACCGCGTCGTCGGTGTGACCGTCTCGGAGCTGTTTTGGGACTCGCATGGTTCGGCTAGGCGCCCGCCCACCGTAAGCGCTCCCCCCGCAGCCTCCGGCCCGCGGTCCGCAAAACCGTCCCGCAGCCGGCGTATCCGTGGGCGGGCGTCGTCTGCGCTCACTCGAAGGCCGTACCGTCACAAGGGTGCGCAGCGTCGACCGACTCGTATGCCAGTTGGCGAACTCGGTCCGGAAGACGTCGTAACGGTACAGCCAGACGACAACCTGGAGACGGTCGCCGAGCGGTTCGCCGAGGAGAACGTCGGCGCCGTCGTCGTCACCGAGGGCGAGGAACCGGTTGGGATCGTCACCGATCGCGACGTCGCCCTCGCGATCCCCAACAACGACGACGTGGGTTCGGTCTCGGTCGAGGACGCGATGACCGCCGACCCCGCGACGCTACGGGAGGACGACGAAGCGATCGAGGTCTCGCGAGCGATCGAGGAGCACAACGCCCGCCGGTTCCCGGTCGTCGACGACGACGGGACGCTGACGGGGATCGTCACGCTCGACGACCTCGTGGCGACGATCGGCGAACAGCTCGACAACGTCTCGGAGACGATCGAAGTGCAGTCGCCGGACTACCGCCCGTAGCGGCGTGCGGTCTCCGGCGAGCCGTCCCGGTTCGACCGATCGTAGGATCTCCCTTCGGCGCCGACTCGGTCGAGCCGCGCGGTATCTTCGTGGTAAACCCGCTCCTACGATACGAAACGGGTCCGAAACAATGAGCACTGGCGCCGTCGCTCGTCGTAGATCCACGGATCGTCGGCCTCGAGGGACCGAGCGGGAGCGGGAAGTCGACGATCCTCCACGCCGTCGCCGGACTGCTGGTGCCGACGGCGGGAACGGTGACCGTCGAGGGCGCCGACCTGACCGCGCTGTCGGACCGCGAGCGAACCCGCCTGCGCCGCGAGCGGATCGGGATCGTCTTCCAGCGGTTTCACCTCCTCCCCTCGCCCTCCTCCCCTCGCTGTCCGCGCGGGCGAACGTCGCGCTCCTGCTGGTTCAGACCGGAGTACCGAAGAAACGGCGCCGAGATCGGGCGACGACGCTGCTCGAGCGCGTCGGGCTGGGCGATCGGATCGGCCACCTGCCGGGGGAGTTAAGCGGGGGCGAGCAACAGCGCGTCGCGATCGCCCGCGCGCTGGCGACCGACCCCGACGTAATCGTCGCCGACGAGCTCGATACGGCGACCGGTCGACGGGTCCTCGAGCTACTGACTGAGATCGGTCGGAAACGGGCGATGCTGGTCGCCTCTCACGACGCCGAGACCCTGGCGGTGACCGACCGCGCGGTCGAACTCCGGGACGGTCGCGTCGTCTCCGGCGGTCGCTGAACGCCGCGAGAAGGGAGCGGCCGTCAGGAGTCCTGGGTCCAGAGGCCGACCAGCGGATCGCTCGAGCCGTCGACGTCGACCCGGATCGATCGGTCGTCGTCGAGGCCGATCGCGACCCGCTCGAAGTCGGCGACGTAGCGGGACTTCTCGCGTCGGCACCGGCCGACGCTGGCCGTCTCCCTGACCAGCCCGGCCTCCGTCAGTCGGTCGAGCTTCCGGTAGGTCGTCGAGAGCGGGTGCTCGGTCACCTCGGCCGTCTCCTCGACGGTCAGGGGTTCCTCGAGCGCCGCGATGATCTCCCGACACGCCTCGTCGGTCAACGCGCCGAAGACGTGCTCGCGGGCGGGGGTGTCGTCCGACGAGGAGAACTCGAGTGACATACGAGTACACGCGGGTTGGGAACGGAGCCTAAAGACACGTTTGGTCGACCCCGGGATGGGGTAGCTACATGTGGTCGGCGGGACACTCCTTCCGCATGAGCGACGACCGATCCGCGAACGCCGACGTCCTCGAGAACACGCCCGGCGAGGGCCGAACGCCCGAAGCCGAGCGCATCGAACCTGCGGCGCCCGAGTCGTTCGGACTCGTCCAGGTCTGGTGGGGCGACGGGAAGGGAAAGACGACCGCGACGCTCGGCATGGGGATGCGCGCAGCCGGCCACGGCTACCGGGTCCACCTGCTGCAGTTCATGAAAGGCGGCGCCTCGAGCGTCGAGGCCGTCCGCGGGGAGTACAACGCTATCGCCGCCTTACCGGGGATGAGCTACGAGAACCTCGGCCACTACGGCTGGCACGGGATGGCCGACGGCAGCGACGAGGCCGACCACGAGGCCGAGGCCGAGGCGGGCCTCGAGCGCGCCCGCGAGTTGCTCGCGGCGGCCGACGAGGCGGACCTCTCGGCGCCGATCGATCTCGACGCGGACCCCGAGGAGGGCGTTCACGTGCTGCTCCTCGACGAGGTGCTGTACGCGGTCGACCAGGGGCTACTCGCCGAGGACGATGTCCTCGAGTTGCTCGACGCCAAACCCGACGACCTCGAGCTGGTGCTGTCGGGGAGCCACACCGAGCCGACCTACCTCGAGGACCGCGCGGACCTGATCACGAATGTCCGGAAGGTGAAACACCCGATCGACGCGGGCCAGCGTGCGCGGCGGGGAACGGAGTACTGAGCGTTTTCCGCCGTCCTCCACCGCGAGTCCCGCCCGTGGACTTATGTTGCCGATCGTACAGTAACGCGGTATGGCAGTCACCCTCGAGACCGTCGACCTGCCGAACGGCGAGACGATCGGCTACCGCGAACGCGAGGGGGGCGACGTTCCGGTCGTCCTGCTCCACGGAAACATGACCTCTTCGAAACACTGGGACGTCGTCCTGGAGGCGATGGCCGACCGCTACGCGCTGTACGCGATGGACATGCGCGGGTTCGGCGAGTCGAGCTACGAGGAGCCGATCGACTCGCTCGCGGACTTCGCCGAGGATCTGGCGCTGTTCGTCGACGAACTCGGCCTCGAGCGGTTCCACCTCTGGGGGTGGTCCACCGGCGGCGGGGTCGCGATGGAGTACGCCGCGGCCCACCCCGACCGGGTCCGCAAGCTCGTCCTGCTCGCGCCCTGTAGCACGCGCGGCTACCCGATCTACCGGAAGGACGAGGACGGAAACCCGACCGACGAGGTGCTGACGACCCGCGAGGAGATCGCGCGGGATCCCGTCCAGGTCGCGCCCGTCCTCGAGGCCCACGAGCAGGAGGACGCGGCGACGATGAAGGGGATCTGGAACCAGCTCATTTACGTCAACGACGAACCCGACCCGGAGCGATACGACGAGTACGTCGCGGACATGTTCACCCAGCGAAACCTCGTCGACGTCGACTACGCGCTCACCCGGTTCAACGTGAGCGACGAGCACAACGGCGTCACGGCGGGCTCCGGACACGCGGCCGACGTCGAGGCCGACACGCTCGTCCTGCGGGGCGAGGACGACCTGGTCATCACCGAGGCGATGCTCGAGGAGACGCTCGCGGATCTGGGCGAGACGGCGGCGTTCGTCGAACTCGAGGACTGCGGCCACTCGCCGCTGATCGACGACCGCGAGCAGCTACTGGCGGAGGTCGAGTCGTTCCTCGAGGACTGAATCAGAACGTATCGACATCGAGCCCGTCGATCCGTTCGAAGTGCGCGACGTTTTTCGTGAGGATAGATTCCTCGTGGACGAGTGCCGTTGCCGCGATAATCGTATCACCCATCCCGATCGCATCGCCGTCGGACGTCAGCCGTCCGTCGATACGACCGGCTTTCTTCATCACCGCGCTGTCTGCCGGATACACGGGCTTCGTGTCGAGTACCGCCTCGATCGTTCGTCGACGGGCAGCCGAATCGTGCACTCGTTCGATACTGTGGTAGAGTTCGAACTGGGAAACCGACGAGATGTGAAGGGGAACGTGCTGGTTCTCGAGTGCGGAAATCTTCCGCGTAGCGTTCTCGTTGCCCTGCATCAGGTGGATGAGGACGTCGGTATCGACGATCACGAGTCGAGTTGTTCAGTGAACCGATCGAGTCGCGCCCGTGACTGGGTTTCCCGCTCGTCGATCGCCTCTCGCATCTCTTCGGCTTCCTCGTCCGAGAGGATTCCTGCCAGGTCGAGCAGCGATCGTTCGCCGGCGATTCGTTCGACGGTATCCGAGAACGATTCTCCCTCCTGTTTGCGACTCTTGAGTCGCTGGTACGCCTCCTCGGTGAGTCGGACGTTCCGGTACTCGGTTTCTCCCATGCACACACATGTGTGCAGATCGGTGTTAACTGTTCTGTCGCAGATCGCGGAGCATCCACCTGTCTTACCAATACCGATCGAGCGGTGAACGATCGCCCCGAGCACGGGATCAGCCGCCTCGAGAACCTGTCAGGAGCGCCGAAAGCGCCCTTCGCCTGCAAGGGCAGGGAAAACCGGCCACGGCTGCGACGGCGTACACATGAAAGTCGTCTACAAGCCGGGCAACGCCTACGAGGAGATCAACTGCTACGACTTCCGGGAGTACGAACAGGGCGTCGTCCTCCACGACGAGGAGGGGTACAACATCGGCTACGTCCCCCACGAGATCCTGAGCCACATCGAACCCCACGCCGAGGAGGAGGTCGGCTTCGAGAGCGACGAGCGTGGCGGGGAGGAAGACGACGGGGAGTAATCGCTCGAACCGACAGGACGATACTCCGCCCCGCTCGAGTTCGGGGCGATGACGCGGACCCTTCTGGTCGCCGGCACCGCGAGCCACGTCGGCAAGTCGACCGTGGTCGCTGGCCTCTGCCGATACCTGGCCGACCGGGGCGTCTCGGTCGCGCCGTACAAGGCACAGAACATGAGCAACAACGCCCGCGTCGTGGTCCGTCCGGAAGCGAGCGACGACCCGGACGGTACGAGCGACGGGAACGACCGCTGGGGAGAGATCGGCGTCTCCCAGTTCGTCCAGGCTCGAGCCGCGCGGATCGCGCCGACGACCGACTCCAACCCCGTCCTGCTCAAGCCCCGCGGCGACGGCGAGAGCCAGCTCGTCGTCGGGGGTCGGGCCCGCGAGCACGTCCCCGCGGGCAGCTACTACGAGGAGCACTGGCGCGAGGCCCGCGCGGCCGCCGTCGACGCCTACCGTCGGCTTGCGGCCGACAACGAGGTGATCGTCGCCGAGGGCGCCGGCAGCATCGCCGAGATCAACCTCCACGATCGGGACCTGGCGAACCTCGAGACGGCCCGCTTCGCCGACGCCGACGTCCTCCTGCTGGTCGACATCGAGCGCGGCGGGGCCTTTGCGAGCCTCTACGGGACGATCGAGCTGCTGCCCGACGATATCCGCGAGCGGGTCGTCGGCGCCGCGATCACCAAGTTCCGGGGGGACCCCGCGCTGCTCGAGCCCGGCATCGAGGAGATCGAATCGCGAACTGGAGTACCAATCCTGGGCGTGCTCCCCTACGACGATCCGGGGCTGCCCGAGGAGGACAGCGTCGGCCTGCCCGGGCCCGGCGAACGGGGCGTCCTCGGCGCCGACGGCGTCCCCGCGGAGCGACGGCTCACGATCGCCGTCCCACGGCTCCCGCGGCTCTCGAACGCGACCGACCTCGAGGCGCTTTCGACCGAGTCCGGCGTCGCCGTCGAGTTCGTTCCCCTCGAGGAGAACGGCGCGGACGGGAGCCACGATCCCCTGGCCGACGCGGACGCGGTCGTCCTCCCGGGGACGAAAAACGCCGTCGACGACCTGCGCGCGCTCCGGGCGTCGGCCGTCGGTCCGGCCCTCGAGCGGTTCTCGGGCCCGATCGTCGGGCTCTGCGGCGGCTACCAGCTGCTGGGCGAGCGGATCACCAACGCCGCGCTCGAGGGGGTCGGCGACGAGGACGTCCTCGAGGGCCTGGGCCTGCTCCCGGTCGAGACGCGCTTCGAGCCCGACAAGCGCCTCGAGCGGACCGCGGTGACCGTCGACGGCTCGGCGTCGCCGCTGCTCGCGGCCGCCGACGGCGCCGTCGCGCGAGGCTACGAGATCCACGCCGGCCGCACCCGGGCGCTCGAGGCGGTCGACCGACCGCTGGGCGAAACGAGTGCGGCTCGCGGGACGGTCTTCGGTACCTACCTCCACGGGCTGTTCGACGCCGCGCCGGTCCGGGAGGCGTTTCTCGAGACCGTCGCGGCGTCGGCGGGGATCGATCGCCCCGACGACTCGAGCGGGGGCGACGACGCGCGGCCGGCGGATCGGGCCGCGTCGCTGGTCGCGGACAACGTCGACCTCGCGGCGCTCGGGGCGCCGTTCGACGACTAGTCGCGGTAGGTCCCGAGCAGTTCCTCGAGGACGAGACTCTCCCGGTCGGTCGGCTCGTAGTGGTCGTCGATGAAGGTCTCGGCGGCCTCGTAGTCGCCCCGAAGCCCGTGTTTGCGGACGGTGATGACCGCCTCGAGGAAGAACGATTCGCCGTCGTCGTCCTCGGGAATGTCGAGTTCGGCCTTGATCTCGTCGAAGTTGAAGGTCTCGACGTCGTGGTCCGGATCGACGAGCGTGAGCACGTACTCGGCGGAGAAGCGGTAGAACTCGGACTTGCTCTCGAACATACCGTCGTCGACGAGGCCGTCGATCCGGTCGACGACCGCGTCGGGATATCTGACGGTATCTTTCGCCATACCGGAACCGTTCATAGCGGTGACCTATTACTGTTTCGGGCGTCGAGCGCAGAACGAACCGGTCGCTCGCGGCTTGGAGTTCACAACAGGTTTATTATTTATCATCCGCAATTGGGGGACGCGATGGCAGACAAATCCGAACTCCGCGACCAGATGATCGACGCGTTCAAAGGCGCAGACTACCCCGTCTCGAGCCCGATGGACCTCGTTCCGGCCCTGCCGAACGGACCGGGAACGACGTTCGAGTCCGGCGATTTCTCGATGACGGCCATGGAACTCAACACCAAGACCACCGGCGGGGACTTCCCCTACGACGAGCCCGAACCGCTCGTCGACGACATCCTCGAGGACCTCGAGGAGCAGGGAGAGATCTGAGGCGAGCGGGACGTTCGAACGGGCCGTTTTCTCGCGGCGGGTCGCGGACCGGGCGGCGACCGCCGGATATGAGTACTGCGAATGGCCAAGCACTTACGTCGGTGGCCGGTGACGTTCCCGAAGAAGTCCGACCGACGCGGACGGTCGCCGGAAACTGGTTCGAGACGCTATGCAAGACGTAACCACCGACGCGACGGTCGCCCTGATCACGGAGTCCACCGAGAGCGAACTGTCGACGGCACTCGAGACGACGTCCTCGCTTCGCGTCCGGACGATCCCGCCCGATCGGGCCCTCGAGTCGCTTCGGGGGGCCGCCGGCGAGGAACCCGCGGCAGTCGTCCTCGCGTCCGATCGCCCGGCGACGATCCGATCGGTCCTCGACGGCGTGCAGTCGGCGCTGCAGGTGGCGCCGGTCGTCGTCGCGCCGCCCGAGGGCAGCGAACGCGCCGCGGCGGCCGCGCTGCGGGCGGGCGCGACCGAATACGTCGCGGCGGACGATCCCGAATCGAAGGCCGACCGGATCGTCGAGATGATCGCCGACCCGTCGATCGACGAGTCGGCGGCGTACCACCGCATCCTGGCGAACGAGCTCCCCGACGAGGCGTTCGTCATCGGCGAGGACGGCACGTACCTCGAGTCGAAGGTCCGTCCCGAGGCGGCGGCGCTGTACTCGACGCCCGTGGACGGGCTCGTCGGGCAGACGCTCGAGTCGGTGTTTCCCGAGGACGTCGGCGAGCGACTGCAGTCGTCGCTCGAGCGCGCGATCGAAACCGACGCGACCCAGTCAATCGAGTACGGCGCCGACACGACCGAGGGACGGCGCCGGTACGAGGCCCGGATCGTGCCGATCGACGGTCGGATCGGGGGACAGCGCGCGGTCGTCTGGCTGGCCAGGGACATCACGGAGCGGGCCGAGCGCGAGCGAGAGCTACAGTCCCGCCGGGATCAACTCGAGACCGTCAACCGGATCAACCAGGTCGTCCGGCAGGTGATCGAGACGCTCGTGGAGGCGCCGACCCAGGAGACCATCGAGCGGAAGGTCTGCGAGCAACTGGTCGAGTCGGAGCTGTACTGCGGCGCCTGGATCGCCGAGCGCACCGGGGAGGGAAAGCTCGCCTATCGAACCGGCGACGGCACCGCCCGGACCTACCTCGAGGCCGTCGAGAACTGCGACCCGCAGGATCAGCGGCCGGCCCAGCGGGCGGTCACGACCGGCGAGATCCAGTCGATCGACGACGTGCCCGGCGACGAGTCGGTTCCCGAGGAGATCCGCGAGGCCGCCCGCGCCGACGGGATCGACGCCGCCGTCGTCGTCCCGATCAGGCACGGCGGGACGACCTACGGCGTCCTCGCGGTGGTCGCGAACCGGAACGACACCTTCAGCGAGAGCGAGCGAAGCGGGTTCGAGCTGCTCGGGGAGACGACCGGGTTCACCATCAGCGCGGTCAAGAACCGACAGCTGCTGTTTTCCGACACCGTCCTCGAGCTCGAGTTCCGAATCGACGACGGCGATACCTTCTCGTTCGACCTCACGAGGGAGTACGACTGCAGGATGTCGATGGAGTGGGCCGGATCGACCGCCGACGGCCGAATCTTCCAGTACCTGACCGTCGACGGGCTCGACGGGGAGACCGCCCTCGAGGAGGCCGAGAACCACGACTCGATCGAGGCGTGTCGGCTCATCTACGACGGCCCCGACCGCTGTACGCTCGAGATCAGATTGCGGGAGTCGGGCGTGCAGACCCTCTTTTACCACGGCGCGACGATCCGGGACGTGGTCGTCGAGGACGGCTCCGCGTCCGTCCTGGTCGAGGTGCCCCGCGACGCCGACGTCCGGGAGGTCGCCGAGGCGTTGAAGTACGTCTACGAGGAGACCGAACTCGAGGCTCGCCGGGAGGTCGACCACCCCGTCAGGACGGCCGCCGAGCGCCGCGACGACGTGTTGGATCGGCTCACCGAGCGACAGCTGGCGACCCTGCGACTCGCCTACTACAGCGGCTTCTTCGAGTGGCCCCGCGAGAGCACGGGCGAGGAGATCGCGGAGGCGATGGAGGTCTCGCCGCCGACGATGCACCAGCACCTCAGGAAGGGTCTCAAGACGGTACTCGGCGAACTGTTCGAGGAGAACGGCGGCGCGATGTGAAAACCGGCGGCGGCGGTGGAAACGGTAGGTGGTGGCGTTTCGAACGGTTCCCGTCGCGCCGGCGCCTTCGACCGACGAAGGCGGATTCGGGTAGGTGCTCGAGCGCTATAAGGGTAAAGAATCGGCTGACAGCGCGGGGACACGACCGCTCGTCACTCCCGTTCCGACCGTCCGTCGGTCGCGCGGGCGATCGCCTCGTCGACCAGTCCACGCGCGAGCAGCGCCGCGGCTCGATCGACGTCGGTGTGGACGGGACGATCCGCCTCGAGGGAGGGGACGACCCCCCGAACTAGCTCGCAGACGGCGCTCGTCCCGACGCCGAGCGAGAGCGAGTCGTCGGTCTCGAAGGCGTCGTCGACGTACTCCGCGGCCTGGGCCGCACAGACGAGTTCGGCGCCGACGACCTGCGTCGCGTTCTCGACGGCCCGTCGGGCGTGCAGCGCCGACTGGGCGCTCATGCTGACGTGGTCCTCCTGGCCGCCGCTGACGGGCGTGTTGTCCGCCGAGGCCGCGCCCAGCGACCGAAGTTCGTTGACGAGCGCCGCCGCGGTGTACTGGGCGATCATGTAGCCCGACTCGACGCCGCCGTCGGCGGCGAGAAACGGCGGCAGGTGGGGTTCCTGGAGGTTGGGGTTCAGCAGGCGGTCGATCCGTCGCTCGCTGATCGCCGCGAGGTCGGTCAGCGCGAGGCGTGCGTACTCGAGACGTAGCGCCAGCGGCGTCCCGTGGAAGTTCCCGCCCGAGAGCACCGCCGCGCGGTCGGTGCCCGAGGCGCGGTCGTCGACCCGGTCGCCCGCGAACACCAGCGGGTTGTCCGTCGCGCTGTTGAGTTCGATGGAGACGGCGTCCCGGAGGTGAGTCAGGGCATCGCGGACCGCGCCGTGGACCTGCGGGAGACACCGCAGCGAGTAGGCGTCCTGGACCCGATCGCAGTTGCGGTGGGCCTCGACGATCTCGCTGCCCGCGGTGAGCTCGCGGACCGCCCGGGCGCTCTCGAGCTGGCCCGCGTGGGGGCGGGCCTCGTGGATCGCCGCGTCGGCCGTCGCCGTCGTTCCCAGTGACGTCTCGATCGTCAGCGCGCCCGCGGCGTCCGCGCCGCGGACGAGTCGCTCGCCGTCGACGACCGCGAGGGCCGCCAGTCCGGCGGTCAGCTGCGTTCCGTTGATCAGCGCGAGCCCCTCCTTGGGCTGCAACGAGAGGGGCTCGAGGCCGATTGCGGCGAGCGCCTCGTCGCCGGGGAGCCGGCGCTCGGCTTCCTCGCTCGTCCCCTCGACGACCGCTTCCCCCTCGCCGATCAGCACCAGCGACAGGTGAGCCAGGGGCGCGAGGTCGCCGCTGGCGCCGAGACTTCCGCGGGACCTGACGACCGGGTGGACCCCCTCGTTGCAGATCGCGACGAGGTGGTCGATCACGGTCTCGCGGATCCCCGAGTAGCCCGTCACGAGGGCGTTGATCCGGGCGACCAGCATCGCGCGGACCTCCTCGCGCTCGAGTTCGCGTCCCGCCCCGGCGGCGTGGCTGCGCAGCAGGTTCGTCTGGAGCTGCTCGAGCTCCTCGGGCGGGATGCGCTCGTCGACCAGCTCGCCGAAGCCCGTGTTCAGCCCGTAGACGGCCTCGCCGCTCTCGATCACGTCCTCGACGCGGGCTCGGGACTCCCTGACCCGCTCGCGGGCCGTCTCGGCGACCTCGATTCGAGCCCCGTCGCGTGCGACCGCGGCGACGTCTTCGGGCGCGAGCGACTCGCCGTCGAGGACGACGGTCATCGGAACACACCCCCGGTTGGGGCCGTCGCTCGTGGGCGGCCCGCACACGAACGCCCAACGGACATCGGTACGGGGATCCGAGTGGCGGTTACATGCCAAACGCAGCGATCGTCATTCTCGCCGGCACGGAATCGGCGTCCGACCTCGGCCGCGTCGTCAACGGCCTCCAGACCGCCAAGGAGTTCGACGACGCCGGCGACGACGTCGAGATCATCTTCGATGGAGCGGGCACCCAGTGGGTGGGCGAACTCGAGGACGAGGACCACGACTACCACGCGCTGTACGCCGACGTCGCGGAGCACGTACAGGTCTGTGAGTACTGCGCGGGCGCCTACGACGTCGAGGACGAGGTCGAGAAGAGCGAGGCCGACCCCATCGACGAGTACGAGGGCCACCCGAGCATCCGCTCGCTCGTCGACGACGGCTACGAGATCATCACCTACTGAGGCTCCCTTCTGCGGGTTCGATCCGACCGACGATCCGATCCGCGCGGTCGGCGATGGGTCGACCACCGCCGCCGTCGCAGCCGTCATTCGTACACCACCTCCCCCGACTTGAGCACCGCCTCGACCGCCGACGTGTCGAGCCGGTAGGCGACGTGGACGTACGACGGCGCCTCGAGTACGACGGCGTCGGCGGGCGCGCCCTCCCGGAGGGTTCCGGTCCCGTCCTCGAGGCCGAGCGAAAGCGCCGCGTTCCGGGTCGCGGCCAGCAGCGCCTCCGCGGGCGTCAGCCCCATCTCGACGGCGCCGAGCGTCTGGACGAACTCCACGCTCCGGGAGTGACAGTTGGGGTTGAAGTCAGTCGCCAGCGCGACGGGCGCGCCCGCCTCGAGGAACGCCCGCGCGTCGGCGTAGCCCTCGCCGAGGCCGAAGGCGGTTCCCGGGAGCAGGACGGGGACGACCTCGCTCTCGACGAGCGCGTCGACGTCCTCGTCGGTCGCACACAGCAGGTGGTCGGCGCTGACGGCGCCGAGCTCGGCCGCGAGCGCCGCGCCGCCGAGGCGGGTGAACTCCTCGGCGTGGATCTTCGGCGCCAGCCCGCGCTCGCGGCCGGCCTCGAGCACCCGACGGGACTGGTCGACGTCGAAGACCCCCTCCTCGCAGAAGACGTCGCAGAAGGCGGCGATCCCCTGCTCGGCGACCGCGGGGAGCTGCTCGCCGATCACCTTGTCGACGTACGCCTCGGCGTCCCGTCCCTCCGGAACCGCGTGGGCGCCCATGAACGTCGGGACGAGATCGACGGGCTGGACGGCGTCGGCGCGGTCGATTGCCGCGAGCAGCCGTAGCTCGGTCTCGGTATCGAGTCCGTACCCCGACTTCACCTCGGCCGTCGTGGTGCCGTGTTCGAGCATCGTCTCGAGGTGCCCGGTAAGATTCGCGACTAACTGGTCGTCGCTCGCCTCCCGGACCGCCCGAACGGTTCGAAGAATGCCGCCGCCCGCCTCGAGGATCTCCCGGTACTCGGTGCCCCGAAGCTTGGCCTCGAACTCGTCGGACCGATCGCCCGCGAAGACGGCGTGGGTGTGGGGATCGACGAATCCCGGTACGACCGCCCGCCCGTCGGCGTCGACCGCGGTCGCGGCGTTCTCCGGCGGGTACTCGCGGGTGATCGCCTCGCTCGAGCCGACGGCGACGACCGCCCCGTCGACCGCGGCGAACGCGGCGTCCTCGCGGATCTCGAGGGGGCCGTCGTCGGAGTCGTCCTCGCCCGGTCCGACGACGAGTTCGCCGATATCGTAGACCAGAGAGAGATCGCCTCCGCTCATCGTCGTCCCTCCGTATATCCCGCGAGGAAGTGTGCGATCGCTCGCGCGGCGGCGTCGGCCGTCAGCCCCTCGCGGTCCAGCGGCGGGGCGCACTCGACGACCTCGAAGCCGGCAACGCGGTCGTCGCTCGCGAGCAGGCGCAGCAGACGAAACAGCTCCCGGGTCGTGAGCCCGCCGGGCGTCGGCGCGCTGACGCCCGGCGCGGCGCTCGCATCGAGGACGTCGCAGTCGACGCTGACGTAGACGGCGTCGGCGTCGGCGACCGCCTCGAGGGCGCGGTCGGCGGCCTCGACGACGTCGTCGCCGACCTCCTCGCTCGTGACGACCTCGGCCCCGCGCTCGCGACAGTAGTCGTGGTACGCGGTGGACGTTTCGAAGTGGCGGGCGCCGACGCAGGCGTAGCCCGCGAGCCCGTCCGCGAGCAGCTGGCGGTACGACGTCCCGCTGGTAGGGCCGTCCGCGAGCGCGCGCACGTCGAGGTGGGCGTCGAGGTTGACGGCGCCGACCGCGCCGTCCGCGAGCAGCGGCGCGACGTTCGAATAGGTCAGCGAGTTGTCGCCCCCGACGAAGATCGGCAGGGCGTCGCTCTCGTGGACGCGTCGGGTCGTCTCGCGGAGTTCGGTCTGAACCGCCGCGGGATCGGGATCCGCGTCGGCGTCCTCGGACTCGAGGGCGTCGACCAGTCCGGCCACGTCACCGAGATCCGCGACCCCCGCGACGGGTCCGCCGTCGAAGTGGTGGGTCTTGGTCCGGGCCAGCGCCCGCCTGATCGCGGGCGGTCCCTCCCGGGCACCCCGTCGACCGAGGACGGCGCCGTCGTACGGTTCGCCGACGAGAACGGCCTCGTACTCGCCGGCGTCCTCGAGGGCGACCCGATCGACGATATCGCCGAACAGTTCGTCGTTGGGGTCGCCGTCGGCAAGGGCGTCCCAGCCCCCGGTGGACGCCCAGTCGGGGTTGGTCGCGAACCGGGCGGCGTCCGCGGGTCCTCGGTCGCCGCTCATCGGCGCTCCTCCATCGGGACGTGAACGTCGGACTCGCGGGCCTCCTCGAGGGCCGCGTCGTAGCCCGCGTCGGCGTGGCGAACGACGCCCGTTCCGGGATCCGTCGTGAACACGGCCTCCGCCTTCTCGGCGGCGAGTTCGGAGCCGTCCAGCACGACGTGGTTGTTCGCGTGCAGCGAGTTGCCGATGCCGACGCCGCCGCCGTCGTGGACGCTGACGATGTCGGCGCCGGCCGCGCAGTTGAGCAGGGCGTTGAGGATCGGCCAGTCGGCGACGGCGTCGGTGCCGTCGGCCATCGCCTCGGTCTCGCGGTTCGGGCTGGCGACCGAGCCCGCGTCGAGGTGGTCCCGGGTGACGACGATCGGCGCCGCGATCTCCCCCTCGGCGACGAGCTCGTTGATCCGCAGGGCGAAGCGGGCCCGCTCGGTCAGGCCGTCTGCATCGTCGCCCGCCCGGTACCCCAGCCAGCAGACCCGCGCGGGCAGCCCCTGAAACTCGACTCGCTCCCGTGCGAGGTCGATCCAGCGACGGAGGTGGTCCTTCTCGGGGAACAGCTCGAGGACGGCCTCGTCGGTGCGGCGGATATCGGCGGGATCGCCCGACAGCGCCACCCACCGGAACGGCCCCTTGCCCCGACAGAACAGCGGGCGGACGTACTCGGGGACGAACCCCGGGAAGTCGAACGGCTGGCGATCCTCCGGATCGCTGCCCGACAGGGGCCAGCGGCCCCCGTCGACGGACTCGTGGTCGCGGTGGTCGGCGACCTGGCCGCGGATGTTGTTCCCGTACTCG
Organism: Natronococcus sp. JC468; assembly: GCF_012163165.1. Classification (NCBI taxonomy): domain Archaea; kingdom Methanobacteriati; phylum Methanobacteriota; class Halobacteria; order Halobacteriales; family Natrialbaceae; genus Natronococcus; species Natronococcus sp. JC468. The sequence goes on along the minus strand of NZ_JAAVUO010000004.1, from coordinate 102,313 downwards.
AAGGCGATCGCCCCCCGGTCCTGCAGCTCGAGGATGGCGTCGACGTGGCGCTCCATCGTCTCGAGGCTCTCGGCGACGTACGTTTCGGGATCGGTCTCGCGTAGCTCGTCGGCCTCGGCGACGGTGTACCCCGACGGGTAGTACCCCTCGAGCTCGTCGTGGGCGCTGGTCTGGTCGGTGACGACGTCGGGGACGAACTCGCGCTCGAGCATCGCCTCGAGTGTGTCGGCGGCGTTGGCGTGGACGCCCACGCTGTAGGACTCGCCAGCCTCGGCAGCCGCTTCGGCGTTTGCGATCGCCTCCTCGAGGTCGTCGGTCTTCTCCTCGCAGTAGCCCGTCTCGAGGCGACGATCGATGCGGGTCTCGTCGACCTCCGCGGCGATACAGACGCCGCCGTTCATCGTGACGGCGAGGGGCTGAGCGCCGCCCATCCCGCCGAGCCCGCCAGTGACGACGATCTTACCCGTCAGCCCCTCGGTCTCGGGGTAGTGCTTCCGCGAGAGCTCGGCCAGTGTCTCGTAGGTCCCCTGAACGATCCCCTGGCTGCCGATGTAGGCCCACGAGCCGGCGGTCATCTGGCCGTACATGATCTTGCCCTCGGCCTCGAGCTCGTGGAAGTGCTTCCAGTCGTCCCACCTGCCGACGAGATTGGAGTTGGCGATCAACACCCGCGGCGCGCGCTCGTGAGTCTCGAACCGACCGACGGGTTTGCCCGACTGGACCAGCAGCGTCTCCGTGTCGCCAAGCTCCCGGAGCTCCGCACAGATGGCGTCGTAGGCGTCCCAGGATCGGGCCGCACGCCCGGTGCCACCGTAGACGACCAGGTCCTCGGGTCGCTCGGCGACCTCGGGGTCGAGGTTGTTGTTCAGCAGTCGAAGGGCGGCCTCCTGGCGCCAGCCGCGACACTCGAGGTTCGTGCCCGTCGGTGCGCCCCGGTACTCCCGCCACTGGTCGCTCGGCTCGCCGACGGTGAACGACGCGTCCGATCGGTGCATACGACGGGAGTATGCGTCGCTGTCCCAAGGCTATTCGGGTCGTTCCGATCGACCCGCCCGGGAACGGACATAAAGCGCGGCCATAGTAACCCGAACGTCGAGGTGTGCGGGACTGTTTCGCTCGAGTACCGCGACGCGACGACCGACGGGCTCAACGGCGGGCGAACCGCCGTGGCCGACGACGCCGTCGGACTCGTCTCGAAGGCAGACAGTACGAGCGATCCGACCCGTCGTAGTCCGAATGTAACCGTTTTAGGACGAGCCGTCGTAGTGCGTAGGGAGCGACAAACGCGGATCGCGGACGGGAACGGAGACATGGACACCGAGGAAACGGACGAGGAGCGCGCGGGGTTCACGCGACGCCAGCTGCTGGCGGGACTGGCCGGTTCGACCGCCTCGGTGGCCACCGTCGGCACGCTGGGCTACGCGAGGCTGGATCCGGTCGATCGTCTCGAGGTCCGGCTGTGGTTCTCCGAGCGGGCCGCCGCCTACGGCGGTGTCGTCGAGCGCGTCCGGGAGTACCTCGAGGCCCTGCTGGCCTACGACTACTGGGAGCTCGAGCTCTCGGTTGGCGGGACGGTCGCGGTCTCGCGGGAGGACGGCGCCAGCGTAACCAGCGACGGGGAGTGGCCCGCGACGCTCGCGTCGGGCGCGGTCGGACTCGGCGGCGTCGACCCCGTCGCCGACGTCAACCTGCTCGTGACCGACGGCCAGATGACGACCGCGCCGACGGGCTTTGCCCTGCCCCACGTCGCCTCGGTCGGCGGCGCCCGCCATCTCGCGGCGCTGCCGCCGTTCGACGAACTGGAGGGGGTTCGCGACGGCGGCGCGGTCCACCGGATCGTCCCCGACGAGCGTCCGGTTCGGACGATCCAGGTCCTGTTACACGAGGTCGGACACGCACTGGGACTCGATCACGATCACGGCGTCGTCTTTCGTGACGGGGAGCGCGTCGTGGCGACGCCGATGCTCAGCAGCTACGCCTGGGATCCCGACTACGAGGGCGATCGGTCGCGGTGCGGACGCGAGTACCCGCCCGCCGACGGGCGAGAGCGAGCGCTGAGTTTGGCGTTCTCGACGTGCGCGCGTCGCGGCCTCGAGTCCTACGACGGGACCGGGCTGTAGCCCGGCGGGATCGGTCTCGAGGCGCTACTCCTCGTCGGACTCGCCGCGGGCGAAGCTCCGGCGCTCGCCGGCGTCGTCGATCTCCGGGGAGGGGTCCTCGGCGGACGCCTCGACGTCGCCGCGACCGTCGTTCCGGATGTACGCCTCGAAGTCGTCGACCTCGCCGTACCGGTCGCGATAGACCAGCGCCGCCTGCCCCAGCGACGTGATCTCGTACAGTCCTGACCGCTCGGCCGGGCCAATCTTCTCGACGAGCCCGTAGTCCTCGAGCACCGGCAGTCTGGTATTGATGTTCTTCCGGCTCTTGCCGGTGTGGGTCGCCAGGTTGGTCGCGACGTTGCGTCCCTTGTCCTCGAGTTCCTCGAGGATCAGGAAGTCAGTTGGCTGTCGTAGTTTCACTCTCGGTCACGCTCGTAGCAGCCACTATATTTCCAGTGGTGACTAATACTTTCGACTCCGACCGGTGTTTACTAGCGCTGTTCGAATCGGATCGAAAGGGTGCCTCGGGCCGACACGGCCGACCTCGGATCGTCTTCGGGGCGGGCGACTACGGCGGTCCGTTCGGGCCGGCCCGAACGCGTTCGAGCCCGTCGGTCGCCAGCCACTCGAGCAACTCGGCGACCCCCTCGGGCGAGCGGACGCGCCCGGAAGCCGCGGTCGGGGCGTCGTCGCCGACCCGGACGCCGATCCCGTCCGGTTCGACCGCGCGGAAGGCCGACTCGTCGGTGACGTCGTCGCCGACGTACACCGGCAGCGTGCCGTCGTTCCGGTCGGCGACGAGCAACTCGACGGCGTTGCCCTTCCCCCAGTCGATCGCGGGACCGATCTCGAGGATCGCCTTCCCGTCCGAGAGCTCGAGCCCGTCGCCGCCGAACCGCGCGACCGTCTCGCGGGTGAGCCGCTCGACCTGGGGTCTGGCGGGTTCGGGCACGGACCGGAAGTGGACCGTCGCCGTCAGGCGCTTGTTCTCGACGCGGGCGTTGGGCACCGGATCGAGCGCGACCTCCAGGGCCTCGCAGACCTCGTCGATGCGCGCGGCGCGCTTGCGGGCGATCGGGTGAACGGCGACCGAACCGCCTCGCTCGAGTTCGATGCCGTGGTTGCCGGCGTAGATCCGCGGGCCGTCGACCCGCTCGCGGACGTCCGCGAGCGCGCGTCCGCTGACGATCGCCGTCGTCACCTCGGGCTCGGCCGCGATCGCGTCGAGGGCGTCCTCGACGCGTTCCGTCGGCGCCGCCTCGTCGGGGTCGTCGACGATCGGCGCCAGGGTGCCGTCGAAGTCCAGACACAACAGCAACTCCGGCGTGTCGTCCAGTCGCGACCGCACGCGGGGTCGAAGCTCGTCGACCGGTTTCGGCTCGGTGCGTTGGCGTTGCATGTTAGACGAGCGTCGTTCTGGCTCCCCGCTCGTCGTCGTCGGACCCGCTCGAGCAGTGCAGGCGACCGATCGCGGCGAACTGGCTGTCCATCCACGCCTCGAGGTCGGCGCCGAATACGTCCTCGCGAAGGTTTCGCATCCGGCGTCGGCGCTCGCTCGCGGGCATCTCGAGGGCGGTCTCGAGGGCGGCGGCGAACGCGTCGGTATCGGTCGGGTCGATCGTCACCGCGTCGGCGCCGAGGCGTTCGTGGGCTCCGGTGTGCTCGCTCAACACCAGGACGCCGTCCTCGTCGACGCTCGAGGCGACGAACTCCTGGGCGACGAGGTTCATCCCGTCCAGCAGTGGGCTGATGACCATCGCGTCGGCCCGTCGGTAGAGGCCACAGAGGTGCTCCCGGGAGACGTACTCCTCGGTGTAGACGATCGGCTGCCAGTCGTCGGTGCCAAAGCGGCTGTTGATTCGGGTGACCTCGCTGCGGACCAGCTCGCCGAGGCGCTCGTAGGCCGGGATGCCGGTCCGCGAGGGCGTGGCCTTCTGGAGGAACGTGAACTCGCCGTGTCGGTCCGGGTTGCACTCGAAGAACCGCTCGAGCGCGGCGAGGCGTTCGGGGATCCCCTTCGAGTAGTCGAGGCGGTCGACGCCCAGCCCGAGCGTGACCTCGGGGGAGACGCCGAGCCGCTCGAGCAGCGCGTCCGTCCCCTCGACCTCGCGGGCGGTCTCGTCGTAGGTGTCGGCGTCGACGCCCATCGCGGCGGTCACCAGGCGGGTCGTTCCGCCGTCGTAGTCGACGAGCCAGCGGTCGTGGTCGACGACCGCGCCGTCGAGGTACTGCTCGACGCACTCCATGAACAGGCGCGCGTACCGGTCGACGTGGAACCCGAGCAGATCGTTTCCGAGTAGCCCCACGAGGAGTTCCTCGTCGGCCGGACACTCGGCGAACGTCTCCGGGGTCGGCCACGGGATGTGCCAGAAGTGCGCGATGGTGGCTGCCTCCGGGATCTGCCGGCGGATCAGCCGCGGCGCGAGTCCGAAGTGGTAGTCCTGGATCCAGACGACCGATTCCGCCGTCGCGTGCTCGGCGACGGCGTCGGCGAACCGTTCGTTGACGGTGCGGTACCACTCGAAGTCGTTCGCCCAGGCGTCCCCGTCGTCGATCAGGTCGGGGAACTCGTGACACAGCGGCCAGAGTACCTGGTTGCTAAAGCCGTAGTAGTAGGAGTCGACGGCCTCCTCGGAGAGTTCGATCCGGTGGAGCGTGTACGACTCCTCGTCCGGCGGGACGGCGACGCAGTCGTCGTCGTCCGTGACCGCGAAGTCGGCGTCGCCGTCGCCCCAGGCGATCCAGGTGCCGTTTGCCTCCCGAACGACCGGATCCAGACCGGCGGTCAGCCCGCCGGCGGGCTCGTCGACGACGATCGAGCCCTCGTCGCCCTCCCCGTCCTCGTACTCGTGGCGGTACGGCTGGCGGTTGGAGACGACGATCAGCGACTCCGGACAGCCCGGATCGTCGCCTTCGGTCTCGTCGGGGCGATTCCCCCCGTCGGCTCGTCGCCCGTCGTCACTCCCGTCGGGCGGCCGATGCTCCGTATTTCGCATTCGCTGAAGGAAAACATGGCCCTAGCGGGTCGGTTCGCGGCCTGCATCCGCATGGGCCTCTAATACCCCCCGACATCGTTTCGGCCGGGAGACGGGTCACTACCGCGTACCGTCCTCGAGACCCGAACGCTCTTTTCCCGACGGCGGGAACGCTCGAGGTATGCGCTCGCCGTTCGATGACAGAATCGCGGCCTGCCGCCGACGGCTCGAGGCCGTCGGCGCGGAGCTGCTCGTCTGCTCCCCGGGTCCGAACCTCGCGTACCTGACCGGATTCGTCGAGTCGCCGTCCGAGCGACACGTCCTGCTGGTCGTCCCGCGGAACGGCCCGCCGACGCTCGTGGCGCCGGCGATGTACGAGTCCCGACTCGAGCCCCTCGAGTTGCCCGACGTCCGGCTCTGGAGCGACGAGGCGGACCCGCTCGCGGTCCTCGAGGGCGTCCTCGAAGCGACGCTGCCAGAACGCGGCGACGGGGCGACCGTCCTGCTCGACGACCGCATGTGGACGACGTTCAACCACGACGTGCGCGCGCTGGCGCCAGACGCCGAGTTCGGGCTCGCGAGCGCCGCCCTCGAGGAGCTGCGGCTCCGCAAGGACGACGCGGAACTCGCGGCGCTTCGCCGCGCGGGAGCGATCGCCGACCGCGTCTCGCTGGCGATCCGCGCCCGCGGCGAGGACCTGCTCGGGACGACCGAGGCCGCACTCGCCGCGGAGATCGACTCGCTGCTGGCGAGCGAGGGCGGCGAGGAACCCGCCTTCGAGACGATCGTCGCCGCGGGGCCGAACGGCGCCCGACCCCACCACCACCCCGGCGACCGCGAGATCGAACGGGGCGATCCGATCGTGCTGGACTTCGGCGCGTTCGTCGACGCGGGCCTCGAGGCGGGAACCGCGCGCTACCCCGGCGACCAGACCCGGACGATCGTCGTCGGCGACCCGCCAGCCGAGTACGAACGGGTCCACGAGGTCGTCCGCGAGGCCCAGCAGGCAGCGGTCGAGGCGGTCGAACCCGGGGTCGAAGCCGGCGAGATCGATCGCGTCGCCCGCTCGATCATCGACGGGGCTGGCTACGGCGACGCCTTCGTCCACCGCACCGGCCACGGCGTCGGCCTCGAGGTCCACGAGCCGCCGTACATCACCGCGGGCAACGACCGCGAACTCGAGCCCGGGATGGTCTTCTCCGTCGAGCCGGGGATCTACCTCGGGGGCCGGTTCGGAGTCCGACTCGAGGACCTCGTGGTCGTCACCGAGGAGGGCTGCGAGCGCCTGAACGACTCGCCGCGCGGGTGGGAGGTCGGCGAGGACGTCGGTCGGGAGCAGTAGATCGTAGCACGGTTTCGTCGGCGTGAAACTCGCGTTCTGTACAGAGTGTAGAGATAGCGTCAGCTTGGACGGATAACCTGCTGAAAATTCGAGAGTGTTGTCTGTCGCTGTAAACGACAGTTGTGTTTCAGTATTACTGCCGGACGACGTTCGCCGCGCGAGGCCCCTTGGGCGAGGACTCGATGTCGAACTCGACCTCAGTACCTTCCGTGAGGTCTTCGCCGCCGACATCCTCCATGTGGAAGAAAACGTCTTCGTCGTCGTCGAGGTCGCCGTCGTCAGTCGAAATGAAACCGTAGCCGCCAGTGTCGTTGAAGAAATCAACCTTACCGTTTGCCATTACAACCAAATAGAGTGTTGGATGAGGGATAACCCTTCCGAGAGTCGAGGTACCACGACTCCCCACACGACGTTCACAACACAGTTCTCGATTCGGCATATTCGGATCCGCGATCCGGACTGAATACAGAACCCGCATCCTCAACTTCCGACTAGGTTTCGAGAAACGCCCGAAGCTCCTCGCGGTAGGCCTCGGGACGGTCCGCGGGCACCCAGTGGTTCGCCTCCTCGAGCCCGACGAGGTCGGCGCCGTCGATATCGCCCTCGAGTCGCTCGGCGTTCTCGATGGGCTGGAACTCGTCTTCGGCGCCCCACAGCAGGAGCGTTCGGGCGGTCACCTCGGCGGGATCGATCTCGGTCGTGTGGCTCGTGTTCGTGCCGATCGCGTTCCGGGACAGCGAGACCACGCCCTCCTCGGAGGCCCACTGCTCGACCAGCCCCGCGACGAGGGCGTCGTCGGCGTCGCCGTACAGCGTATCCCGAAACACCGACTCGAGCGTGTCGGTCAGGTCGTCGACGTCCATCCCCTCGATCGTCGAGGGCAGCCCGAGGTCGACGATGGTCTCGATCGGCCAGGAGTCGTAGCAGACGGCGTTCGAGAGCACGAGGTCGTCGACCGCGTCGGGCTCGTGGACGGCGTAGCGCAGGCCGACGCCGCCGCCGAGGTCGTGCCCGACGAACGAGACCGACTCGAGGCCGAGCCGATCGAACAGGTCGGCCACCGCCAGCTCCTGGGCCCGGATCGAGCGGTCGAACCCGTCGTCCATCGTCGACTCCCCGTAGCCGACCATGTCGGGGACGATCACGCGGTAGTCGTCGGCGAACGCGGGCGCGACGGCCCGCCAGAGGTACGACGAGGTCGGAATCCCGTGACAGAAGACGAGGGGCTGGCCGTCGCCCTCGTCGTAGTACGCCATCTCGAGGTCGTGGCCGTCGACGGTCACCGTCGCCGAGTCGAGTCGGTCGGTCCACTCGTCGTGGTCCATGCGGAGCGGTTCGGCGGACCGACGGATAGCGGTTGGCCCTGAACGCGACGCCGCAGCGTCGAGCCGGGCGAGAAACGCTTAGGAACGTCGGGGCCACACACTCGAGCGTGAGCGAAAATCGCGTCGTTCAGGGACGAATGGTCACGGCCGAGAAACTCGCGGAACTGATCGAGGACGACTCCGTCATGGAGGCCGAGGCGATCGCGGACGCCGATCGGGACTGCCCCGACTGCGGCGGGGACGTCCTCGAGGTCGGCTACATGCCCTCGGTCACCGAGTACGTCGTCGGCCGGAAGTGTCAGGACTGCGACTGGAGCGAGACCGACCGGGACTGAGACGGACTACTGTACGTTATCGACGGCGCAACTGCGAGCCGTCTTGCGGTTACGCCGGTACATCGTTACAGCAGACCGTGTGAGACGGACCGCGGGAGTACGGACCTCGCGCGGTCGACGGCCGCGGCGCTCGAGGCCGTGAAACGAGATGTGCGTCAGCGGTCGCAACGCGGGCCGCCCTCGAACAAAAGGAAGTCGCTTCGATCGGGAACGCATCCGTGGGACGGGAGATTGTCGGACCGAGCCGTTCAGCGGAGAGGTCGTCGTCGCGCGTTAGTTCTTCTTCTTGCGCTTCTTGCCCTTTTTCTTGCCCTTCTTACCCTTCTTCTTCCCGTCCTTGCCGTCCTTCTTTCCCTTCCTCTTGCCGTCTTTGCCGTCCTTCTTGCCCTTCTTTTCGTCCTCGCACTCGTCGTCGCCGCCGTCGCCCTCGTTGACCGCGCGGGCTTCGGCCAGCTGGACGTTCTGGTTGGCCTGGTAGCTCAGCTGCTCGGCCGTCGCCTTCCCGCAGTCGGCCGCGAACGCGATCGCGGTGTGCTGTTCGTTGACGTTCAGCTGCTCGACGAACTGGAGCTGCTCGATCTCGGCTGCGGCCGTCTGCTCGTCGGTGTCGCCGTTCTCGTAGGCCAGCGCCCAGGAGTTGTCGCCGCGGGCGTCGGAGCCGTTGAGCACCGAGCGTGCGCTGCAGTGGCCGTCCTCGACGTTCAGCCCCTCAGCGGAGGCCACCTGCGCGTTGAAGTTGCCCTGGTAGCTCACCTGTCGAGCCGTCGCGTAGCTCTCCTCGACGCCGAGAGCGATCGCCGCGTTCTGCAGGCTGATGTTCTCCTGGCCGACGCGCTGGACCTGGCTGATCTCCGCGGAGGCGTCCTGGCCGTTCGACTGCTTGCCGCCGTCGTCAGATCGCTTCACCGCGTCCTTCGGGAGCTCGCCGGCCATCTCGGCGCGCTCGAGGATGTCGTCGACCGACTCGACGTCGAAGTTGATCGCCGTCGCCTCGGCGACCTGTTCGTTCAGGTTGAGCTGTGCGCTCACCTGGTAGGCCTCCGCGTTACTGCACTCCCCGACGGCGATCGCGATGGCGACCCCCTGTTCGCTGACGTTGAGCTGGGAGACCTCCTGGGCCTGCTCGACCGACGCCTCGGCGTCCTGGTCGTCGGCCTCGCCGATGTTCACCGCGGCGGCCGCGGCGTGCTGGTAGTTCTCGTTGGCCTGCCAGCTTCGCTGGTACGCCTGGGCGCAGCTCCCGTCCTCCGCGACGGCGACCGAGGCGCTCTGGCTGCTGTAGTTGAACTGGTCGACGGTCTGTTCCTGCTCGATCGTCGCGGTGGCGGACTGGTCGTTCTCGTAGGTGTCCTCCCTAGCGACCCAGCCCGAGAACGTCCGGCAGCCGGTCTCCTCGGCGAACACGATGTACGCGCGCTTGGCCCCGTCGAACGTCTCGTCGCGGGTCTTCTCCTCGACGTTGAGGGAGGTGGCGCTTCCCGCCTGGGTGTTGACGTTGTCCTGCTCGGCCTCCTGGATCGCCGTCGCCTCGCCGCCGTCGATGGCGATGCTGATGGCGTTGCCCTGCTGGGTGACGTTGAGCTGGTCGACGTCCTGGTACTGGATGACGCTGCCGAACGAGTCCTGTTCCCCGGTGATCTCGTCGTAGTGGTCGTCGACCCAGCCGCCGAGATCCTTCTCCGAGGCGTCGGCCCCGAAGACCAGGAACAGGTCGTCGCCGTTGAGATCGTGGGAGTCCTTCGTTTCGTCGTCGCCCTTCCCGTGGCCGTCCTTCTTTTTCCCGTCGTCGTTCTTCTCCGAGCCCGCACGCGAGCGGCTCGTCGCCACCGAGAGCGCCCCGATGCCGGCGCCGCTCGCTGCGAGTCCGCTGAGGTACTTCCGTCGCTTCATCGTTCCGCGGTTCGTGTCTTTCTCTGCCATAGTGCACTCTGACCCACGAGAAATTCCTACTCTGTAATTGGCCGACTTATCGAAAGAATCGGACGTCTACCCGGAGTTCGCGGCGTCGCAACCGACCGTACGGTTCGACAGGGAAGCGATACAACTCGACAGGAGACGGATAATTATAGGCGGTCGGAAGGTACGAACGCGAGTCCGATCCCCGCCTCGAGCCGAGACCGGCAAGCGGAGTCGCTTCTATCCGACGCTCCGGCTTCGTCACCCGTTTTTCGGGGTGCTCGCGGGCTCGCGCTGCGTTTCGTTCGGGACCCGAACGGGTCGAAAACGGGATCTTCCAGTCGAAAGGAATAATAGCGGTTGCTAGCTGTCAAAGGACATGGGATACTCCGCAGTGGTGCTCGCGGCAGGGGAAGGGAAGCGCCTTCGGCCGCTGACGACACACCGGCCGAAGCCGATGCTTCCCGCGGCGACGAAGCCGATCCTCGAGCACGTCTTCGACGCGTTGATCGACGCCGGCGTCACCGATATCACGGTCGTCGTCGGCTACCGACGAACGCGCGTGCAGTCCGAGTTCGGGCCGAGCTACCGCGACGTGCCGCTGACCTACGTCACCCAGGACAAACAGCTCGGTAGCGGCCACGCGCTGCTGGCGGCCGAGCCCGCGACCGAGGGGTCGATGCTGGTCGTCAACGGCGATCAGTTGATCGACAGTCGGATCATCAGGGATGTCGTCGGCGCCCACGACGAGGGGGCGGCCGCGGCGACGCTGGGGCTGGTCCGGCGGGCCGACGTCACGCGGTACGGCGGCGTCCTCCTCGAGGACGGGTCGGTTACCGAGATCGTCGAGAACCCCCGGGACGACCGGAGCTACCGGCTCAACGCCGGCGTCTACGCCTTCGAGCCGTCGATCTTCGACGCGATCCGCGAGAGCGAGCCCCGCGCGGGCGAGCAGTCGCTGGTCGACGGGATCGCAACCCTGCTCGAGGACGGCGCCGAGGTCCGTGGAGCCGTCTCGGAGGGGACCTGGATCGACGCGACCTACCCGTGGGACCTGCTGCGGATCGCCGACGACCTGCTCGAGGCGGGCGAGGGACGCCGGATCGCCGACAGCGCGTCGGTCCACGAGAGCGCGACCGTCCTCGAGCCGGTCGTGATCGACGACGACTGCGTCGTCGGCCCCGGCGCGGTCGTCGGCCCGAACGTCTGTCTGGGCGAGAACGTGACGGTCGGCTCGAACGCGACCGTCGAGCGCTCGGTCGTCGACACCGACACGCGGGTCGACAACGGCGCCACGGTGCGGGACTGCGTGACCGGACGCGGCGTCGGGGTCGGCCCGAACTCGACGGTCGTCGGCGGCCCGGGCGACGTCGAGATCGGCGACCGCGTCCACCGCGAGACGATCCTCGGGGCAGTGCTGGCGGATCACGTCCGCGACGAGGGCGGGGTGACCTACGAGCCCGGAACCGTCCTCGGCAACGGCGCCGTCTGTCACGGCGGGACGACCGTCGGCGGGACCGTCCCCGCCGACACGGAGGTGTGGAGCTGATGTGCGGGATCATCGGCTACGTCGGCACCGACCGCTCGGACGCGGCCGACGTCCTGCTCCACGGGCTCTCCCAGCTCGAGTACCGCGGCTACGACTCCGCGGGGATCGCGCTGGCCGACGGCGACCTCGACGTCCACAAGCGCCAGGGCGAGCTCTCGGCGCTCGAGTCCGCGCTCGCGGGCGCCGAGATCGGGAACCAGACCACCGGGATCGGCCACACCCGCTGGAGCACCCACGGCCCGCCGTCGGACCGCAACGCCCACCCCCACACCGACGAGGACGGCCGCGTCGCGGTCGTTCACAACGGGATCATCGAGAACTACCAGCGCCTGCGCGACGAGCTCGCGGCCGAGGGCGTCGACTTTCGTAGCGACACCGACACCGAGGTCGTCCCCCACCTGATCGCGGGCTTTCTCGATGAGGGGCTCGATCGCGAGGCCGCCTTCCGCGCGGCGGTCGACCGACTCGAGGGCAGCTACGCCGTCGCGGCCGTCTTCGAGGGTTCCGAGACCGTCTACGCCGCGCGCAACGAGTCGCCGCTCGTGCTGGGTGTCGCCGACGACGGCACCTACCTCGCCAGCGACGTCCCCGCCTTCATCGAGTACACCGACCGCGTCATCTACCTCGAGGACGGCGAGTTCGCCCGCCTCGAGGGCGACGAGATCGCCGTCACCGACGCCGAGGGGCGGACCGTCGAAACCTCGATCGAGACCATCGAGTGGGACCCCGAGGACGCGGGCAAGAGCGGCTACGACCACTACATGCGCAAGGAGATCAACGAACAGCCCGCGGCGCTTCGGGACTGTTTCCGGGGGCGACTCGACGAGCTCAGTGGCCGCGTCACCCTCGAGGAGTTTGAGGGCGTCGAGCTGGATCGACCCGTGACGCTGGTCGCCTGTGGCACCTCCTACCACGCGGCGCTGTTCGGCGCCCAGCTGCTCCGGGAGTGGGGCGTGCCGGCCCAGGCGTTTTTGGCCAGCGAGTTCGAGGCCGACGCAGTGCCGATCGACGCCGACTCCGTCGTCGTCGGCGTCACCCAGAGCGGCGAGACCGCCGACACCTTGCGCGCGCTCCGGGAGGCCAGCGCCGCGGGCGCGACGACGATCGCGGTCACGAACGTCGTCGGCAGCTCGGCCGCTCGCGAGTGCGACCGCGTGCTGTACATCCGAGCGGGTCCGGAGATCAGCGTCGCGGCGACGAAGACATTCGCCTCCCAGCAGGCCGCGCTGACGATGCTCGCGGCCTCGCTGAGCGACCACCGCTCGCGGGAGCTCGTCCGCGAGCTGCGGTCGGTCCCCGACCGCATCCAGTCGGTCCTCGACGAGGGCGCCGCCCGCGAGGTCGCCGCGACCTACGCCGACGCCGGCGCCTACTTCTTCATCGGTCGGGGGTACAACTACCCCGTCGCCCTCGAGGGCGCGCTGAAGATGAAAGAGATCACGTACAAACACGCCGAGGGCTTCGCCGCGGGCGAGCTCAAACACGGGCCGCTGGCGCTCGTGACCGAGCAGACCCCGGTGTTCGCGATCGTCACCGGCGACGGTCGCCGCGCCGAGAAGACCATCGGGAACGTCAAGGAAGTCGAGGCCCGCGGGACGCCCGTGGTCGCCGTCACCGACGGCCAGTCCGAGGTCGGCCGCTACGCCGACCACGTCCTCGAGGTCCCCCCGGCCGGCGAGATCACGTCCTCGATGGTCGCGAACGTCCAGCTCCAGCGGGTCGCCTACTGGACGGCCCACGAGCTCGGTCGCTCGATCGACAAACCCCGGAACCTGGCCAAAAGCGTCACGGTCGAGTAAGCCGATCGTAACGTATATGTTTTCGATTTGTCGAGTGACTGTACGGAGTCCGTAGATGCCAGTGCAATCCCGGAAAAGTGGTTCCGATCGAGTGCGAGCCGGCGAACGGACGGTTCGGAGACGGGCGTGCGGGCGGCGTTCGCCCGGTCCTCTCGGATCGAGTGATCGGTCGGGTGAGCGCGAGTGACCGTCGTCGTCCTCGCCGACGGCACTCGCGAGGCGTTCGAGACCGTCGAGGAACTCGAGTCGGGGTGGCTGCGGTGTCGGCGTCCGCGCGACGAGCCGCGGTCGGATCTCCCCGGCGAGACGACGACGAAGTACTACCCGCTCGAGAGCGTCGAGACGGTCAGCCGCGAACGGAACTGAGCGGGGGAGTCGGCTCGCGGTCGCGCATCGATCACACGCCGGCCAGAATCCACCCACTGGCCGTTGCCGGATCGGTGTGCCCTAACGGTCGGTCTCCGGCGGTCGCAGTCCCCGCAGTAGCGTCGTCACCCCCTACCGGAATAGTTCTGTCGGCCGTCTGAATAGATTGAGAATTCGATAGGACTCAGTTCGATCCCGACGCCGAGCGGTCGGGGCGGACGCGGTCCGCCAGCGCCCGCACCGCCGCGAGTCCGGGGGCGCCGTCCCGCCGCCAGAGCGCGAGTGCGACCGCCGCGAGGGCGAACTCGAGCAGGAAGTACGGATCCCCCAGCGACTCGCGGAAGAGCCCGATGACCGACGGGGCGCCCGACTCGTAGGGCTCGACGGGCGTCAGGGGCCAGAGCAGGTGGTTCGGGTCGGCCGCCCCCCACAGCGACGGCGCCGCGTCGGCGAGCGTGTGAGCGAGCGCTCCGAGAGCGAACGCGATCCCGTACTCGGCGCGGGCCGTCCGCCGCGCGAGCGCGACGGCGGCGACCGAGACGGGGAGCAACACCAGCAGCGTGTGCGCGAGCGTCCGTCCGGTCGGGAGGACGGCCAGGTACCACGCCAGCGGCTTGTCGAGCAGGTCGGGGAACTGGGTGCCGACCAGCAGCGCGAGGACGGCGATCTGCCCCGGAGGCTGATCGAACCGGGAGCGAGTGGCAAGCGTGTACAGGAGATACCCGACTGCTGCGTGTCCGAGCGGCCACATACGATTTCAGCGACGCGTGCGAGGCCTATAACCGACCTGGTTCGGCTCAGGCCTCGAGCGCCTCGAGCGGGAGCGACGCGACCGTCGCCGAGTCGGGGCCGGGAACGGCGCCGATCAGCGCGAGGTAGGCGCCGTCGCCGTCTCCCGCGACGCGGATCGGCTCCTCGAGGACGGGCGAGGCGTGGTCGATCCCGTCGTGGTCGGCGAGTCGGGCCGCTCGATCGCGGCTCTCGCCCAGGCGGGGCTCGCCGGCGCCGGCGATCGAGCCGTGGATCTCGCCGTCCTCGGCGACGATCCGCGCGTCCGTCGTTCCGCGACGCGAACGGCGCCGCGGCTCGGACGCGTTCGGCGGCGACCCCTTCGGAACCGGTGTCGTCGCCGACCGTCCGATAGCTTTATAGTGGTCATTGTTGACACCCCACACGATGGTCGGAAGACTCATCGCCGCACTGATCCTCGTCCTCCTGCTCCTGTTTCTGGCCGGCGCGCCGGCTGTCGCCGAGTTCACGGCGGGCCAGCTATGCGGTCCCCTCGAGTCGATCCAGTGCTGATCGAGCCGCCCGCGGCGGACGCCGTCTCAGTCGGTCGGCGCGGACGGCCGCTCGAGGCGGACGTCCTCGGGCCCCTCGAGCGTTCGCTCGAAGAAGGCCCGGTGCTCGCGGATGCGTTGCTCGCTCCACTCCCACCACTCGAGTTCGAGCAGGCGGGATCTGACCGCCGGGGGGAACCGCCAGCCGATCCGCTTGGCCGGCACCCCGCCGACGATCGCGTAGGGCTCGACGTCACCGGTGACGACCGCGCCCGCCCCGACGACGGCCCCGTCGCCGATCGTCACCCCCGAGAGGACCGTCACTCCCGTGCCGATCCAGACGTCGCTGCCGACGGCGATCGGCCCCTCGGCCGTCGGCGGGAGCTCGCCGTCGAGGACCTCCTCGTGGAGCCGGATCTGTAGCGACGGCCGATCGATCCGGTGGTTGGTCTGCTGGAACGTGCTCTCGCGGGCGATCGCACAGTAGTTGCCGAGTTCGACCTCGCCGACGAGATCGCAGTCGGGCTCGAGGTTGGTCCGTCGTCCGATCGTGACGTCGCCGTCGAGGATACACCCCCGGCTCAGCCGCGCGTGGGGGCCGATGTCGACCCGTCGGCGGAGCAGACAGCCGACCGAGATCCGGGCGGACGGAGCGATATCGAACTCGGTCGACTCGAAGTGATGGGTGAGTAGCTCGTGGGTTACCCGGGGATAGCCGAGGAGGGAGGCCGACCGTTCGACGAGGGTATCGAGGTCCATGCGTATAGATACCAGCCAACGCAGCTCCGCATAATACTTTATTCGACCGCGCGGTAGAGTCACCGCGCAGAACTGTTCGCAGCCCCCGGTTACCGAGGGTAGGGGCCTCCTGTCACCGTTTCCGTTCCGGAAACTCGACTCGAGCGTGCGGGGCCGAACGGGTCGACGAGCCGGTTCCGGACCGCTCGATTCGCGCGCTCGGCCGCTCACCAGATTTGGCGTCTCGCACTCGTAACCTACGGCGTCTCGCACCCTAACCCACCTCCGCGGGACGAGCGGGTCGAGTGAACGGTCCGGCTACCGTTACTATCGTCGCTGTAACACCGGTTGGAAATACGGGAGGTCGGTCCATAACAAACCGTGGGTCGGGGTTGGTGTCGTGTGGACCAATGGACCGACGAACCTATCTCGTGACCGCGACGGGAACGGTCGTGGCGCTGGCCGGCTGTTCGGAAATGGGCGGGCCGGGCGAGAGCGACAACGAGACCGACGACAGCGCGTCGAACGGAACCGACGGCGGCGACGACGGTGGAACCGACGAGACCGAAAACAGCGACTCCAACGGCGAGCTGCTCGGAACCTACGACGACTTCGAGGACCTCGAGCCCTGGCGGGCGTTCCAGGACATCGGCGCGATCGAGGCCGACACAGGCCAGTCCTACGACGGCTCGCAGTCGGCGCGGCTCCTCCCGGGATCCGAGGACGGCCAGGTCAGGGTGCGCCGCGAGACCGACGAGCCGATCGACGTCCGAGACGTGGCGCCGGGACTGGCCATGACCGCGTCCGACGACGGGATGGTGCGGATCCAGCTGCAGGACGAGGACGGCGACTACGTCGAGTACAGCCAGCAGGTGATGAGCGACATGCCGCTGACGCGGCACAACTTCGGGCTCACCCGCGTTCGCGGCGAGCCGAACCTCGAGGAGGTCATCGTCCTGCAGATCATCCGCTGGTTCGGTCAGTCCGGGGACGGCAGCTCCGGCCAGGAGATGTGGGTCGACGACTTCCACTTCGTCCCCAAGCCCGACACGCCGAAGGTGATGTTGCAGTTCCACGGCGGCTACGAGACCCACTACGAGGAGGCGATGCCCCGGGTCGCCCAGTACGACTTCCCGGCGACGGTGTTCGTCCCGACCGACCGCCTCCGTGCCGACGCCGCCGTCGACGGCGACCGACTCACCGAGGGACAGGTCGAGGAACTGGCGTCGAACGGGTGGACGATCGGCGGCCAGACCGCGAACGCGGCGCAGGCGGGCTCGATCGGCGAGGATCAGGCCGAGGAGCTCGTCACCGAGCCCGCGGAGTGGCTCGACGAGCAGGGGTACGCCGACGACGGGCGGTTCTTCGCGTACCCCGGCTCGCAGTACACCGAACCGGTCTACGAACTCGTCCAGGACAACTACGACCTGGCGTTCGCCGGCCAGACCCAGTCCCAGGGGTACGCCGGCAACCCGCACCTCTGCTCGGTGGTCTCGAACCCCAGCGGCGACGAGGGCGCGAGCCTCGTCGAGTGGACCGCCGAGATGGGCGGGATCACCTCGATCGGCTTCTACCAGCTCCAGGAGGGCGAGGCCATCAGCGGCCTCGAGTCGACGCTGGCCGCCCTCGAGGAGTACTCGGGCGAGGTCGACGTGATCACCCCCGGCGAGATGGCGAGCGAGTACGTCTACGAGTGACTCGCTCGAGCGCGCGACGGTCGCTTTCGCGGACGCCGGCGTGACGCGATCCGAACGCTCTACTCCCGCGGTATCCGGAGCGTCAGCAGCGTTCCGACGCCGACGATCAGTGCCAGCAGCAGGTAGCCGGCGTCGAAGTACCCCCGCTCGGCGATCGCGCCGAAGACGACCGGGCCCGACGCGCCCAGCACGGAGGCGCTCGAGCGGACTACGCCCAGTCCCGTCCCCTGGATCTCCGCGGGGATGAGCTCCGCGAGGTACGACTGGGTGATCGCTCCCGAGCCGAGCATCGTGCTCGCGAGGACGGTCACGCCCGCCAGCCCCGCGAGTCCGTCGACGAACGGCAACAGCGCGAGCCCGACGACCGATCCCAGCAGGACCAGCGGGAGCGATCCCCGGAGCCCGACGCGGTCGTAGGCCGCTCCAGCCAGTGGCTTGACGACGACGCCGACCGCGAAGAAGAGTCCGAACAGCACGCCGGCGACCGTCGAGGATAGCCCCTTCTGCTCGACGAGGTAGGTCGGGTAAAAGGCCGAAAACGTCTGCCAGACGAAGATGAACAGAAAGAGGATCACGCCCACGACCGCGAGGGTGGGGCTGCGGAGTTCGCCGACCACGTACCGCAGGCTCTCGCTCGAGGCGTCGTCGCCGTCGTCGGGGTCGGCGGCCGGCAGCGTCAGCCAGATGACGGCCGCGGTGAGACAGAGCAACGGAAGCACGAAACCCAGGCCGAGCCGCCAGGCGACCGCGGCGGCGAGCACGCTCGCGATCGGCGGCAACACGGTCTGGCCGACGTCGCCGGTCGCCATCGTCACGCCCAGCGCCCGCCCGATCCGATCGGGGTAGAGCTCCGACAGCGCGGTGATCCGGGCGACGGGGTACTGCGAGTGCCCCAGGCCGACCAGCGCCGTCGCCCCGAACAGGACCGCGGCGGTCGGCGCCAGCAGGACGACGACCAGCCCGACGACGACCGTCGAGACGCTCGCGGTCAGCACGGACCGTTCGCCGCGGCGGTCCGCCAGCATCCCGCCGGGAACCTGCCCGACCGCGTAGCCGAGCCAGAGGAGCGTAACGAGCAGCCCGGCCGTCGAGAGGGTGAGGTCGTACTCGGCGCTGAAGGAGGGCAACAATACGGGGTAGATCATCCGGGTGCCGTTCAGCAGTCCCCAGCCGAGCGCGATCGTCAGCAGCGTCTTCCCGGCGCCGTCGGCCCACAGACCGACCAGCTCGAGACGGATCGAATTCAGGCGACTCATTCGGCGTGTGCGTGGCAAGGCCGGTCCCGTTGAAACCGTTTTAGTTCGAGGCGGGGGTTGCTGATTCCGGCTTCGCTCTCCGCGGCTCGAGCGTCGAGAACGGTCGATCGGCCGTTCGAGTCGACACTCCCCGTGTGCGAAGTGAAACGGTACCACGCCGATCGCCCCCCGTGTGCGAAATGAATTATCCGGACCGAGCGCGGACTCGCTCGGCGGAAACCGTCTCGAGCGACGACCGGATCGACGACGCCCCGTGTGCGAAGTGAATATCGGCGGGGGGACTCAGTCCCGATCGAAGAACTCGTCGACCTGGGCGTTGACCACCGACTGGATCAGTTCGTCCTCGCCCTCGATCTCCTCGAGTCGGAAGTCGGCCTGCAGCGTCTCGGCGACGACGGCCGGGTCGTCGACGAAGGTGTACTCCTTGTGGACGCCGCTGCCGTAGCCCCGGCCGCGCTTCTCCGAGGTGACGAAGTTGTACGTCTCGGCCTCGGTCATGTACCGCAGGTAGGAGTCCCGGGATTTCTTGTCGGCGTCCAGTCGCTCGGTCAGGTACTGGTAGACACGGTAGGCGACGGTACTCGGGATCGCGTTCAGCTTTCGCTCGGCGTGAACGGGGACGATCGCGGTGGCGTACAGGGAGAGCTTCTTCTGGGTCGAGAGCCCCTGCATCTGGGTCAGGGTGCGGTCGCGCTCGGCTTCCTGCTGGGCGTCGCGGACGTGGTCCTCCCGAACCCGTTCCTCGCCGCGCCGGTTGGCGATCTCGCCGGCCTTCCGGAAGAGGTCGATCGCCTTCCGCGCGTCGCCGTGGTCCTGGGCGGCGAAGGCCGCGCTCAGCGGGATGATTCCGGCCTCGAGCACGCCGTCTTGGTAGGCGTCGCGTCTGCGGTCGAGGATCGCCTGGAGCTGGTTGGCGTCGTAATCGGAGAAGACGACGTCCTGCGGATTGAACGAGCTCTCGGCGCGGCCGTCGAGATCCTCCATGAACCGGGGATCGTTCGTGAGCGCGGCGACCGAGACGTGGCCGTCGATCCGGCCGAGCTGGGAGGCCCGCGAGAGCTGGTAGAGGAGCTTCGAGTAGGCGGGTTCGTCGTTGGGGTCGCGCTGGCGGCCGACCAGGAGATCGACCTCGTCGAGGATGACGATTACGGAGTCGAACTCCCCGCTCAACAGCCCGTACAGACGGTTTAACTTCCGATCCGTCGAGACGCCGCTCTCGGGGACGCCCGCCTCGACGCCGGCCGTCGTCGCCGCGTTTTCGACGAGGCGGTACACCGCCCGATCGTGGGACTTGATCGTCTGGCAGTTGATCTGGATGACGCCGAAACGGTCACCCTGGGCCTCCGCGAGTTCGACGACCTGCTCGCAGACCGCGTTGATGATCAGCGACTTCCCGGTTCCCGAGGGACCGTATAACAGCATGTTGGGCGGCCGATTGCCCTGGAGCGCGGGCCGGAGGTAGGTGATGATGTCCTCGAGCTGTTGGTCCCGTCCGACGATCCGGTCCTCGTCGATGACGGCGTCGGGATCGAGTAACCCCCGATCCCTGAACACCGACTGCTGGACGCCGTCCTGCAGCCGCCCCTTGATCGACTCCGAGAGGGAGTGGCGGTCGTCGCCGTCGGTCATACCCCGTCACTCGCGCCGCCCTCGTAAATACGTGACGAGTACCGCGTGCGAGAGCAACGGCCGCGGAATCGCAGTCGAGAGCCATCGTATACGGAAACGGGCCTCGAGGTTCGAAACCGTGGGCGAAGTCAATACAAAAGCGCGTCCGCCGGACGGGGGACACCCCGTGTGCGAAATGATTTTCTCCGCAGGGACTGCGGGGTTCACCCCCTGCCGTGAACAGACGGTGCTCCCCGCTGCGGACTGACGGTTCGAACTGCTCCGTTCCGCCACGAGTCGGCCGTTCGAACGGCGGTTCGCTTTCGAACAGGGATCGCGCTCGCTGCGGAAGGACTCGAGGGGCGGACGGACGGAACCCCCTCCCCCCGTGTGCGAAATGAAATCGGCGACGAACGAGGGGGAGGGGGAGGGTGGGGTGAACGCTCGAGACGCGTTCTGTCGGTCGAAATCCCTGCGAATGAGCGCCGATCCGGCACGTCACGCGATCGGACCACCGATCATCGCGAACGAGCTACTCTAGAAGCGGTGGTTTTATTGTCTTCCTATAGAAACAGGAACCATACTGGATACAGACCGTGTCGAAGGAACAGCCACTGTTCCGAGACCGGTCCGGAGCGGATCCGAACCTACAGAATTCGACGACCATCCCTCTCGCGCCCGACGTGCTGTTCGGAGTTCGATCCGGCATATCTCGTGGCTCGCCCGGCTCCGGCCCTCGAGTCGGATCCCCGTCGGTCCTCCTCTCCCGTTCGTAGCCGGCCCGTCGACCCCCCACCCCCGTTCGTCGCCGATTTCATTTCGCACACGGGGGGAGGGTCACGCACGCGGAAAGGGGAAGGGTTCCGGACGTGGAAAGGGAAAGGGTCCCGGACGTGGAACGCCTCGAGTTCGTAGCGCACCGTGAGGACCGTACCTACGGAGCCGTACCCGACGGGTCCTCGAGGCGCGGACCCGGAGTGCGTCGCCGCCGACCAGCCGGGAGCCGTCCCGCTAGTCGGACGCCGAGTCGCCCGGCCCGATAACGATCCTGTCGTCGATGTTCTCAATCCGATCGAGCGGAAGCCGGAACCGTCCGTCGGAGTCGGTCTCGATTCGCGCGGGTGGCCGATCCTCCGGTCGGATGACCAGCTCGCTGATCCGGCCCGACTCGACACCCATCGTGATGTTGTCGAGCGTTCCGTAGTCGGTGCCGTCGATGCCGACGATCGGCTTTCCCTGCAGTTGTCGCGCCAAACAGGTCGTCATACCCGTCGTTTCACGGACGCCCACTAAACATCGTGGGATCCGTCGCAGCTTTCGAGAGCGGTCCGTTCCGCCGACGGCTCTCGACCTCGTCTCGACCCATTGCCTCGAGAATCGGCAGCGCCGAAACCGGCGGCGCGGCCGCTATCGAGCGTCGAACGGAAGGAAGCCCCCGACGGTCGGTCGGGGGGCACCACTGAACCACGATTGCGAACCAGCAACGGAATGTCGCCCGAACGGGAGACACCTGGGATGCGCTGCTGGTCATACGAGAGTTGCTCCGAGCGCAAAAGTACCTCTCGGTTCGCGCCGCGGAACCACCGATTGTCCCAACCCGACGGCGGGCGATCGCTCGCGCTGGCCACACGGGTCCGACAGATTGCAATAGGTTGAGTGACTACAATATGTAACTACAATAGGTAGCTAAACTCACTCAGCTACTCTCCAATAGCCACCTATTGCAACCGTCACTAGTCGCCTCCTACCAGCTCGAGGGCGGATCGGCGGTTTCGACTAACAGTGCAAGCCCCACACTCATCGGTCGGATCGTGGAATAATCGGTATGGCATCGCTCGAGACGACACAGGAGCGGACCCGATCGGAAATCGCCGCGTACCTCCGGGAGTTCGCCGACGAACTCGATCCGGAGACGCGAACCGAGGACGCGACCCGCGGCACCGCCGCCGGAACGAGCGGAACCGACGCGACCGACACTCCAAGAACGGATCGCCGGACCGCCGACACCGACGCGACCGACACCTCGAAAACGAATCGCCGAACCGACGACGCCGACGCGGCCGGAGACCGCGACCCGGACCGCGCCGCGAGCGTCGGCGACAAGGTCACGGTGATCGCGGGCAACGAGAGCGCGACGATCAACCCGCCACGGACGTGCGCGTTCGACGTCGCGATCGATACCGATTCCGACCTCCTGAACGCGGGCGCCGAACGAAGCACCACGTTCACGATCCGCTGGGACGCCGAGCACGTCGAGAACGACGACGAACTCCGCGTCGAGTAAGTTCCCCACAACTACAGTCGTGGGCTTCCTCCTCGAATCATGTGAGCCGGCAGTCGGCGTTCGTCCGCCGTCTCAACGGACGCCGTGGCGCTCGTAGAACCGCCGAACGCGATCGTCAGTCAGCAGCGGCTCGTGGACCTGCATCGCCTTGAGCCCGGGGTAGCTGTTCGCCTCGATGACCTTGAACGACCCCTCGTCGTCGGTGACAACCAGATCCCACCCGACGTAGGGGATCGTCGGAAGGCTCGAGGCTAACTCGAGGATGTCCTCGCGGATCGTCTCCCAGGCAGGCACTCGCGCGCCCTCGATTTGTGCTCCGGTCTCGGGGTGGCGGACGTGCCACTCGAGGCGGCCGCTACCCTGCGGGAGCTGTGCGGCCCGCCCGAACTCTCCGGTCTCGAGGTCGATCCGGGCGCTGAGTCCGCCCTGCGAGAAGTTATCCATCGAACCCGAGGCGTCCGTTCCGATCCGCTGGACCGCGGCCGCGATGAACGCCTCCTCGCGGTCCTCGTCGTACATCGTGAGCGCGCGAATCGTGTTCGGCGTCTCGGGGTAGAGCTCGGCCGCGTACGGACCCTGTTCGACGTGTTCGCAGACGAGGTAGTCCTCGAGGTCGTCGATCCGCGCGATCAGCGCCTCCCGATCGTAGGGCTCGCCGTTGATCTCGTAGCCGTCGTCGGTCCGCGAGCACAGCAGGACGTTGTTTCCGCCGCCGCCTCTGACCCACTTGAGGACGAGCTTGCCGTCCGCGTCGAGTCGGTCGGCGACCCGCTCGCCGGCGTCGGCGACGGCGCTCGTCCTCGCGTCGACGGTCGCCTCGAGCGCGGCCGATTCTCCGCCGCCGATCGCCGGCGGCGACGGGTCGCCGGCGTCGTCGATCTCGTGGAAGGTTCCGCTCCGGACGAGCCCGTGAACGACCATCCGATGGTCGGGGGAAGAGCGCATCAGCCAGTCGAAAAACAGCTTGTTCGAGAGCGCGATCGACCACGTCCCGTTGATGGTTTTCGTCCCCACGTACCGCTGGTAGTCGCTGACGAAGGCCGCGGGATCGTACCGCTCGAAGTCGTAAATCACGCCGGCCCTGCTCAGAAAGCCGCGCCGCCAGAGCGCGAGCCGGCGCGAGAGCGACTGCGAGTACGATGGGAGTTCCCGCTCGGTGGCGAGGAAGTCGCGGATCCCCTGTGCCGTGAAGTACGCCTCGCGAACGTTCATAGCGGGTACCTCTCGGGCATCGATCGTGAACGTTGTGCTTCCACCCACGGGGGAGCGTCCGGCGGCCTCGGTTCTCGTCTCGACGCGATGTCGGACGGTTCGGCTTGTTCGGCCTCGAGAGCGCGCCGAGATGCGCCGTTCGAGTCCCTCGAACCCGTACTCGAGCACCCCGGACTTGCAGGCACAACCCCCTTCCGACCCACGGTAATGGGGTTCTGTACCGCGAGAGAGACTCAATACCATGCACTCCGATCCACCGCACCGGCGCGTTCAGCACGGCCATCGTCCCAGATTCACCCATGGCAGTTAACATCGACATCGAATCCGCCAGCCTCGACGAGAAGCTCGAGAAGTCCCTCGAGGTGCTCGAGGAGACCCGAACCGAGTTCGACGACCCCACCTTCACCTGCAGTTTCGGAAAGGACTCCAACGCCGTCTTGGACCTCCTCGCGCGCTCGAGCGTCGACCTCGAGACCGACGTCGCGCTGTCCTTTCTCGACCACGGGAACCACTTCGAGGCGACCTGGGGGATGAAGGAGACGCTCGAGGACCGCTACGGCGTTACCTTCGAGACCTACGAACCGGACTCGAGTTACGAGGAACTCGTCGCCGAGCACGGCCCCCGCGTGAACCAGCGAAAGCCGGATCTGTGCTGCCAGACGCTCAAGTCGGCGCCGATGGAGCGGATGGTCGACGGCTACGACGGCTGGATCACCGGCTACCGGATCGACGAGGGACTCGACGACGGCGAGGGCGAGGGCAGTTATGACTGGCGCAAGCACCTCGACTTTTTCGAGGAGAAAGCGGAAGTGACCCGGATCAACCCGATCGTCCACTGGACGACCGAGGACGTCTGGGAGTACCACGAGCGCCGGGAGATCCCGTACAACGACCTCTACGACGAGGGGTTCGAGTGTCTCGGCTGCAAGCAGTGCACCCTCGACGGCGACCCGCTGTTCGCCTACGACAGCATCCGTCGGGTCGGCGACGGGACGGAACCGGAGGCGAGCGACTGATGACGATTGAATCCACCGATCCACGATGACCGCCGAAAAACAGTCCCCGGACGAGATCGCGGACCGCCTGCTCGAGAGGACCGACGACGACGAACTCGTCCTCCACCTCGAGGACGGAACCGAGCTCCCGGTCTCGATCAGGCGTCCGCTCTACCTGCCGAGCTCGGTCCAGGAAGGCGTCGAGGGCGGGAGCGTCCGCTACTCGGTGCTGGCCGACGAGGAGGCGGTCGAACGGCTCGAGCTGCCCGCCCGCGAGGGCGTCATCGCGGCCGAGGAGCTCGAGGTCGGCTCTTGGACCCGATCGCGCGTCGAGTTCCACGAGCGGGTCGACGGCGAGTTCGGCGACCTCGAGCGCTCCGAGGAGCTGCGCGCGGTCTCGTAAGCGAAGCGAACGCCGGGATCGGCGACCCGTCAGTTTTTGATCGCGGTAACGACCAGCGAGAGCGCGATAAGGACGAGCAGCCCGATGGCGATGTAGCTGTTAAAGAGGAAGGCGGTGGCGCTCTCGCCGGTCAGCAGCCACCCGGTGACGAACCCCGACTCGGCGATGTCCCCGAGGATCACCCCCAGCACGAGGCTGACCAGCGGGTAGTCGTAGACGACGAGCACCACGCCGAGCAGCCCGAACAACAGGACGATGTAGAGGTCGACCGGCGCGTTCCGAACCGCGAACCCGCCGACGACCGCGAGCACCGCTACCGAAGGAATGATATAGCGAATAGGGATGTACGCGAACTTCCCGAAGTACCGCGAGCCGGCCAGCCCGTAGACGAGGATCAGGGCGTTGCCGACGAACAGCGAGAGGATCATCGCGTAGACGATGTCGCCCGAGGAGTCGAACAGCGCGGGACCCGGGTTCAGCCCGTGTAAGGAGATCGCACCCAGCAACGCCGCCGTCGCGCCGCTGCCGGGAATCCCGAGGGTCAGCGTCGGAATCAGCGCGCTGCCCTGGGTGGCGTTGTTGCTCGAGTCCGCCGCGATGACGCCCTCGATGATCCCGCTGCCGAAGCGGTCGGCCAGCTCGTCGTTCGCCCAGCGCTTGGCCTCGTTGTACGAGACGAAGTTCGCCACGTCCGCGCCGGCGCCGGGCAGCGCTCCGATGAACGTCCCGATGAGGGCGCCGCGGAGAAACGCCGCGGGGCGGGACGCGACCGCTCGAGCCGCGTCGTACACCTCCGAGACGCCCCGCTGGACGGTGTGATCTCCGGTGACGACGGTCCCCCGGTAGGCCAGCCAGAAGACCTCCGCCAGCACGAACAGCCCGATGAGGACGACGACGAAGTCGACGCCCTCGAGCAGCGCCGTCTGTCCGAACGTAGCGCGGGGCTGGGCGAGCTGGGGGTCGTTCCCGACGGTGCCGATCAACAGCCCGAACGCACCGGCGAGCAGGGCCTTCGAGAGCGAGGATCCCTTCGCCGCGGGGATGATCGTCAGGGCGAACACTGCGAGCAGAAACATCTCCGGGTTGCCGAAGTTCAGCGCGAACTCGGAGATCGGCGGGGCGAAGATCAGCAACACGGTCGCCGCGATCAGCCCAGCGAGCCCGGAGACGATCGCCGAGACCGCGAGCGCGTAGATCGCCCGTCCCTGTTTGGTGAGCTCGTAGCCGTCCCAGCAGGTGACGATCGAGCCCGGGGCGCCGGGGGTGTTGATGAGGATCGCCGGGATCGAGCCGCCGTAGACGGCCCCGCCGTAGGCCGAAACCAGGAAGATCAGCGCCGTGGTCGGCTCGAAGGGAATCGTCACGGGGGTGAAGAGGATGATCGTCATCGTCGCGGAGAAGCCGGGGATCGCCCCGAAGACGATCCCGACGGCCGTCCCCAGCAGGATCGCGAACAGGACGTACGGGCTCGCGAGGATGCCGAGCGCGCCGTCGATCGCCGCGGGAGCGAGGAGTCCGAACATGGTCACAGGGGGATCATCAGCCACTGGACGAACACGAGCCAGATGCCGACCGCGAAGCCCAGCGAGTACCCCGCCAGCGCCAGCGGGTTGCGCTCGCCGAACAGGTACAGCGCGGCCGCGAGGAAGGCGACCGTCGCGGTGAGAAAGCCGATCGGCTCGAGGGCGAGGACGTACCCCGCGGTGAGCGCGACCAGTAGCGCCGCGCTTCGTACGGTAAAGATCCCCCCGTCGTCCGGCCCGGCGTCGGTGTCCGGATCGAACGCGGCGGCCGCGCTCTCGACTCGCTCGTCGGACGAGCCGTCCCCGCCGTCGACCGAGACGGCCTGAACCGCCGCGGTGACGAGCGCGAGCGCGATCGTCGCGTACAACAGCGGCCCCGCGTACAGCATCGACAGCTCCGGTAGCGCCCGCGTATTCCAGTAGTAGAACAGACAGAACGCCAGGACGAGCCCTGGAAACAGCAGTTCGCCCGTGTCGATCTCGACCGTCCGCGAGCCGGCCGCGACGGTGACGACCGGCGGTGTGATCCCTGTCATACGTTATTCGTTGTAGATGAAGCTCTCGACGACGTCCGCGTACGTTTCCATGAACTGCGAGGTGGCCTCGACCTCGGCCGCGGTCTCGTCGGGGCCGCGGTACTCCAGGATCTCGTCGAGTCCGCCCTGATTTTCCGCTTCGGTCAGGAACGACTCGTCGTCGAACACCGCCGCGTAGGTCTCGGCGAGCCGTTCGAACCGATCGGGATGGTTCTCCCTGAGACCGCCGGGAACGACCACGAGTTTCCACTGGCCGAGTCCCTCCTCGACGAGGGGGACGTCCTCGAGGCCGAGGTCGGCGAACGACGGCGTGTCGGGCCACAGGTCCTGGGGTTCGGCGGTGTGCGAGCCCAGCGCGAGCACGTCGCCGACGTAGTCGGGGTTGAACGCCCACGGCTGGTTGACGCCCGCGTCGACGTCGCCCGCGAGGACGGCCTGTCGGACCCCGGAACCCCCCTCCATGTTGACGATCGTCAGATCCAGATCGTACGTCTCCGCGACCAGTAACGCCGACAGCGCCGTGTTCCCGATCGCGGAGGTGATCCCCACGGTCGCGCCGTTCTCGCGGGCGTACTCGACGAACTCCTCGAGGTCGTCGTACGGCCGGTCGGACGGGGCGAACCACATCGTCGGGTCCCAGTGGTGGGTACCCAGGTAGTCGAACGACTCCATCTGGTAGGGCGCGTTCTGAAACAGCCAGGTAGCCTGCATCTGGGGCATGTTCCACATCGCGACCGTGGCACCGTCCGGATCGGCGTTGTACAACTCCTCGCCGCCGACCTGGGTCGAGCCGCCGGGGTAGTTCTCGACGACGAACTCGATGCCGAGGCGATCCGACCACGCCGGCGTCGTGATCCGCATCGATCGATCGGTGCCCCCGCCCTGCGCCCAGGGGACGATCGCCGTAACCCGCTGCTCGTCGAACCGTTCGGTGACACCGAGCGCGTCGGCGCCGTAGGCCGCCGTTACCGAGAGCCCCGTGACGCCGGCCGCGAGAAACTCCCGTCTACCGAGATCTGTGAGTGACATGGTTGCCGTTCGTCGCCCCCTCGAGTACGCCCGTTCGCCCGGCCGGGGGCGGTCGCCGGGCCGATTCGCGACGAACCAGTACCGAACCGCACGCGTCGGCGTCGGAACCGGCGGCGTTCACGGGTTCCCGCCGCCGATTCGACCTCCGACCGTCCGCGGTTCGAATTGTTACTACTATTACGTCTGCTAGTAACAACTCAGTTAGGGTTGGGGGTTCTGCCTGCATATGCAAAGAAAAATAGTGATGGATTCAGCGAACGCTCCGACCGGTACGGAACGCGCCTCGAGACGGGATCCGATCTCGCGTGCGGAACGGTGCCTATTCGAGCAGTCGCTCGGCTCGCTCGAGGTCGGCCGGCGCGTTGACGTTGACTCGCGAGCCCGACAGCCGAACGGCGTCGACGCGTCGCCCCGCTCGCGCCAGGAGGCCGACCGCCTCGCTGAGTTCGCACTCGCCGCTGTCGGCGGGGCGGACGAGCGCGAGCGCGTGGAAGATCTTCGGCGGCAGGACGTAACACCCCGTCGTCACCAGCCGCGAGGGCGGGTCGTCGGCCTTCTCGACGATCCCCGCGACGCGGCCGTCCTCGAGGGCGACCGCGCCCGTCTCGCGGGCGGTCTCCCGACCGACCTCCTCGACGAGCACTGCGGCCTCCGCGTCGGTTGAGCGGACGCGCTCGACGGCGGGATCGATCCCGCCCTCGAAGACGTTGTCGCCGTTCAGAACGACGAACGGCTCCTCGACGCGGGACTCCGCGAGCGAGACCGCGTGGCCGAGTCCCCTCCGTTCGCGCTGGTGGACGTAGGTGATCGGCACGTCCCGGTAGGCGTCGCCGTAGCGGTCGACGATCTGTGCCTTGCGGTAGCCGACGACGACCACGAGCCCGTCGACGCCGGCCTCGAGCAGCGTCTCGAAGACGCGGCTCAGGATCGGTCGGCCGTCGACCTCGACGAGTCCCTTGGGTTTGTCCTCGGTCAGCGGACGCAGTCGCGTCCCCTCGCCTGCGGCTGGAACGACTCCCTTCATACGTTCACGTAGCCCCGCGGTCGAGAAAAGTCCCGAGGACGATCCGTGCCGCGGGCGCACACTCGAGGACCGCACCGCAACGCAAACCACAAAACAGATACCCGCGCTCCCCGGTCGTCCACTCGGTCGGGGCGTTCGCACGGCGCCAAGTGACGCTTGTTCCGACCCTCCTGTTTCCGATCGGCCAGCGCCGGGTCTAGACGCTCGGCGCGGGGTCGGACGGCTGCAGCTCCGAACGCGCGGCTTCGGCCTCGAGCCACGCCTCCGCGTCGAGGGCGGCCATGCTCCCGGCTCCTGCCGAGGTTACGGCCTGGCGGTAGTCGGGGTCTATCACGTCGCCCGCGCCGAAGACGCCTTCGACCGCGGTCTCGGTCGTCATTCCCTCGAGGGTCTCCAGGTGGCCCGAGTCGGCGAGTTCGACCGGGGTGTCCTCGAGGAAGTCGGTGTTCGGGACGTGGCCGACGCCGTAGAAGATCCCGCCGACGTCGACCGTCTCGCGCTCGACCTCGCTCGGGGCCCGCGGCGCCGCGCTCCCCTCGAGCTTCTCGGTCGGGTGGCCGTCGGGGTGGGAGACGAGCGTCGCGCCGGTGACCCCCTCCTCTCGGGAGCCGTGGATCTCGAGCAGCTCCGTATTCCAGCGGAAGGCGATCTTCTCGTGGTCCCGGGCCCGGTCGGCCATGACCTCGGAGGCGCGCAGCTCGTCGCGCCGGTGGACGACCGTCACCGAGTCGGCGAACTTCGCGAGGAACAGCGCCTCCTCCATCGCCGAGTCGCCCCCGCCGATCACGAGGACGTCGTCGCCGCGGTTGAAGGCGCCGTCGCAGGTCGCACACGTCGAGACGCCGTAGCCCATCAGTTCGTCCTCGCCGTCGGCGCCGACCCAGCGGGCGCTGGCGCCGGTCGCGACGATCAGCGCGCGGGTCCGGACGGTGTCGCCGTCCGAGAGCTCGAGTTCGAACGGTCGGTCCTCGAGCGTCGCATCCTCGACGGTGCCATGTTCGAACTCGGCGCCGAACCGTTCGGCCTGTTCCTTCCCGCGCTGGATCAGCTCCATCCCGCCGACGCCCTCGGGGAAGCCGAGGTAGTTCTCGACGTCGGTGGTCAGGGTGAGCTGGCCGCCCGGTTCGGGTCCCTCGAGGACGAGGGGCTCGAGGTCGGCCCGCGCGGCGTAGACGGCGGCCGAGAGGCCGGCGACGCCGGAGCCGACGATTACGACGTCGCGAACGGCCGCGTTCGAGCCCCCGCTCATTCGGTGTAGCGCTCGATCAGGCTGCGGAGTCGGTCCTCCGGCAGGGCGCCGGTGTGCTGTTCAACCTGCTCGCCGTCGGCGAACACCAGCAGCGTGGGGACGCCGCGGACGCCGTAGGCGGCGGCGAGTTGTTGGTTGGCGTCGACGTCGACCTTCGCGACCGTCGCGTCGGTCTCGGCTGCGATCGTCTCGACGACGGGCTCGAGCATCTTGCAGGGGCCACACCAGTCGGCGTAGAAGTCCACGAGCACGACGTCGCGGTCGCTCACGACCGTCTCGAGGTGGTCCTCGCCGTCGACGTGGAGCGGTTCGTTCGTCGGTCCGTCCGCCGAGGGGCTGGTTGCATCGGTTGTCATCACGTCATCGTACGAGTCGGAGCCGCTTAAAGATTTTGCAGGTAGTGTACAATATAGTACGCTCTAATCCGATCGAACGTCTTCCCGTCCGAAGAGGAAGATATCTCACTAAGACGAGTGTGCGCAGTATAGGCGATCTAGGCGCTACTTCTGCAGCTCCCTCCGTTCGGAGGCCCACCTAGAATTGTACGCTATATACAAAGCATTGCGAACGTCGAACCCGTATCGCGGACCGCGACCGAACGATCCGACGCGGTTCGTCCGGTTGGTCGAGCGAACCGAGAGCGACGCCTCTCGAGTTCGGCCGAGCGCCTCGAGCCCGACCGCGAACGACGTCGCGACGCTCGCAGTAGAATGGATCGTGGCCCCAGTAGCGTTCGGCCCATGTCGGAAGGTTGAACTTGACGTTGGCGCAAAGCGGGTGTACGGCGTTCGTTTCGACCCGTTCCGGGCGGGTCCGTTCCGACACCATGCTCGAACTCACGCTTCTGGTCGTCCTCGGCACCTCCGCCCTCCTGCTGGTCCACTCCTATTTTCTCTACCCCGCGACGCTGGCGCTGCTGGCCCAGCTGATTTCGACTCCCGACTCGACGGGATCCGACACCCTCCCCTCGGTCGCGCTCGTGATCGCGGCGTACAACGAGGAGGAGATCATCGCGGAGAAGATCGAGAACAGCCTGGCGCTCGAGTACCCTGCTGACCGACTGTCGATCGTCGTCTTCTCCGACGCGTCCTCGGACCGAACCGACGAGATCGTCCGCTCGTACGCCGACGAGGGGGTCGAACTCGTCCGCGTCGAGGGACGGGTCGGCAAGACCGAGTGCCAGAACCGGGTCGTCGACCGCGTCGACGAGGAGGTCGTCGTCTTCTCCGACGCCAACAGTATGTACGAGCCCGACGCGATCCGGGAGCTGGTGGCGGCGTTCGGTCCGGACGTGGGCTGTGTCGTCGGCGAACTCACGTACCGGGACTCGAGCGCGGTCGACGGCGAGTCCGTCTACTGGCGCTACGAGTCGCTGCTCAAATGCCTCGAGTCGGCCGTCGGCTCGTCGGTCACCGGAAACGGCGCGATCTACGCGGTTCGGGCCTCCTCGTACGTCCCCCTCCGTCGGGACGCGATCAGCGACTTCGCGGAGCCGCTGGCGATCGTGCGCAACGGCCAGCGGGTCGCGTACACCGCCGACGCGGTCGCCCGGGAGCGCACGGAGGCGACGGTCGACGACGAACTCGCCCGCCGGTGCCGGATCGTCACTCGATCGTGGCACACCGTCGCGAACAACGCCGCGTTGCTGAACCCGGTTCGGTACCCGCTGTTCTCGTTCCAGTTGCTCTCGCACAAGGTGCTCCGGTGGCTCTCGCCGCTTTTCCTTGCGGGCGCGTTCCTCTCGAACCTCGGACTCGTTCTCGTCGCTCCGAGCCCGCTTTACCTCGCCGCGTTCGGGGCCCAGGTCGTGTTCTACGGGCTCGCAACCGTCGGCGCGGCCCTCGATCGCGCCGCGGTTTCGCCGCCGACGATCGTCCACGTCCCCCACTTCTTCCTCGTCGCGAACTACGGCATGCTCGCCGGCCTGTGGAACTTCCTGCGTCGGGAGAACATCGTCACCTGGAACACGACCTCGAGGGAATCGGAACCGTGACTCACGTCGTCCACCTCTCGTCGGTCCACTACCCGTTCGATCCGCGCATCTTCCACAAGCAACTGCGAACGCTGTCGACCGCAGGATATCGGACGACGCTGCTCGTCCACCACGAGGAGTCGACGGAGCGAAACGACGTCCGCGTGCGCTCGGTCGGCGACGTCGAAACCCGCTTCGAGCGCTGGCGGAACCTCCCGACGCTGTTTCGGGCGGCCCGGGCCGAGGACGCGGCCGTCTACCACCTCCACGACCCGGAGCTGTTACCGATCGGCGTCCTGCTGTCGCTGACGACCGACGCGAAGGTCGTCTACGACGTCCACGAGGACTACGCGGACGCGATCCGGGTTCGCGAGTGGATCCCCGACTCCGTCAAACCCGCGTTACGGCGGGCGTTTCCGGCGATCCAGGCGGCGTTGACCCGAGCGTTCGACCTCGTCGTCACCGCCGACGACTCCACCCGAGAGCGACTCGAGGCGCGCACGAGCACGCCCGTCGAGACGGTCCGAAACCTGCCGACGGTCGGCGAAATCGAGACCGACCGCGTCGACGTCGAGCGCACCCACGAGCACGTGCTGGCCTACGTCGGCGGACTCGACCGGGAGCGGGGGCTGATGAACATGCTTCGGGTTACCGCCCGGCTACGGGAGCGGGGCCTCGGCGTCGGGCTCTGGCTGCTCGGCCCGTTCCAGGACGAGGCGATCGAGCGCACCGCCCGGGCGTTCCTGGAGCGGGAAGGGATCGCCGAGCACGTTCGACTGTTCGGCTACGTCGACTACGACGAGCTCTTCTCGTCCCTCGCGGCGGCCGACGTCGGACTCCTGCTGGTCGACGAGGACCGTTTCGCCCGTAACGTCCCGACGAAGTTCTTCGAGTACCTCTACTGCGAGCTCCCCGTCCTGTCGACCGAGGTCGCGTCGCTCGAGCCCTACGCCGACGACGCCTACTGCGTTCGGGTCCCCGAGGCCGACCTCGAGCGGGCCGCCGAGGAACTCGCGGCGCTGCTCGCGGAGCCGGAGACCAGAGCGCGGATGGGCGAGGCCGGCCGCGAGGCGGTCGTCTCGGAGTACAGCTGGGAGATCGAGCGGGATCGACTGCTGGCCGCCTACGAACGGCTCACGGTCGAGAGCGCGACGAGACCGACGAGATCCGAACACGAATGACCACCGTTTCAGTTATCACCCCGACGTACAACCGAGCGGAGACGCTCCCGCGAGCGATCGAGAGCGTCCTCGCACAGGACCACGAGGAGATCGAGCACGTGATCGTCGACGACGGCTCGACCGACGACACCCCGGCCGTCGTCGCCGAGTATGACGACGACCGCATCGAGTACCGTCGACTCGAGGACAACGTCGGGGCCAACGCCGCCCGGAACGCGGGGATCCGCGCGGCCTCGGGCGAGTACGTCGCCTTTCTCGACTCCGACGACGAGTTCTACCCCGGCAAGCTCGGGGCCTGCGTCGACGCCCTCGAGTCGCTGCCCGAGCGCTACGGCGGCGTCTTCCACGGCTACGACATCTACCGCGGCGAGACCTACCTCGGACCGGAGGCGACCGCCGAGGGCCGCGTGACCCTCGCCGACCTCGGCGAGGCGAACGTCCCCGGCAGCTTCGTCGCGACGGCGTTCAGACGCGAGGTCTTCGACGCCGTCGGCGAGCTCGACGAGGCGATGGCCGCCTCGCAGGACTACGAGTTCTACCTGCGGGTCGCCCGGGAGTACGACCTCTACGGGCTCGGGGCGGTGCTGGCGAGACACTACCGACAGCCCGACTCGATCTCGCTCGATCTGGACGCGAGGCGCGCGGGGAAAGCCCAGCTCGTCGAGCGCCACGGCGACGTGTTGACCGATCGGCGCCACGCCCACCACCACTACCTCCTCGGGCTGGCCCACGCGAAGCGCGACGA
This sequence comes from Natronococcus sp. JC468, assembly GCF_012163165.1. Lineage (NCBI taxonomy): Archaea > Methanobacteriati > Methanobacteriota > Halobacteria > Halobacteriales > Natrialbaceae > Natronococcus > Natronococcus sp. JC468. The sequence continues at coordinate 67,895 of NZ_JAAVUO010000004.1, read as the reverse complement.
ACTGGGGCCGGCGCGGCGGGAACTCGTCAGGGCGATCCGACTCCACCCGACGAACCCGTTCCCGTACGTCCACCTGGTGACCTGCGTGACGCCGACGACGTTCGCGCTCGGCACGGCGGCGAAGCGACGAGTGAAGCGCCTGCTGGGGCGATGAGAGGCGCTCAGCGGCGAGTTCACGATAGCAAGACCCACCAGCAGACGTAGGAACCCCTCACCACGATGGACAATCGCTCGAAGACCCTGGACGCGGCCGCCGCGATCTGTTACGTCGCGTTCGTCTTCGCTGGCGTGTACAAGAGCGCCCCGTTCCTCGAGTGGGTCCCGATCGACCTGACCGCGCTGCTCGGCTCGGCGGCGCTCGCGGTCTCCGCGGCGCTGGTCGCCCGGGGCGGAATCGCGCCGACGGTGCCGTCGCTCGTCGTCCCGACCCTGTTCGGGCTCTTCGCCGGGTACGCCGTGCTATCGGGACTCTGGACGCCGAGTACCGAGTACTACTTCTCGAAGTCCCTCCGGCTGGTCGCCGTGACCGGACCGGCGCTGGGTCTGGGTTCGGTCGTGATCGCGACGTCGGCTCGACGGCTGCGGTACGCCGGGTTCGCCACCGCGGGCCTCGCGTTCGCGACCGCCCTCGAGACGCTCTCTCGGTACCGCCTGGCCGGCGCCGGCGCCGAGCTCACCCCGTTCGGCACGAACTACCTCATCACGGGACGGGCGGTGGGGCTGGGGCTGTTGCTGGCGGTCAGCTACCTCGTCCTCTCCCGCGAGGACCGAACCCTCGCCGCCGCGGCTGCCGTCGGCGCGGTCCCGATGGGGTACGCTCTGCTGGTCGGCGGGGCCCGCGGTCCGACGGTCGCCGCGGCGGGAGCGATCGGACTGCTGGTTCTGGCCGGGGTCGCCCTCGGCACGCTGCCGAACGGTCGGCTCGCCCTGATCGGGTACGTCGCCACCGGGTTCGTCTCGCTGATCGCCCTCGTCACCGTCGCCCGACAGCTGCGGGTCGTCCAGCGCCTCCTCACGCTGGTCGACGGCCCGGGTCGGTCGCTCGGGCTCCGCCTCGAGTACTGGACGGACACCCTCGCGGCCCTCCGCCCGGGCGCGCTCCTCCTCGGGGAGGGACTGGGCGCCTGGCCGGTGCTGGTGACCCCCGGGGCCGACGTCCGGTACTACCCGCACAACGTCGTCCTCGAGGTGCTGTTCGAGCTCGGAGTCGTCGGCCTCCTGGCCCTCGGAGTGTTGCTGGGGTACGCCGCCTCGCACCTCGTCCGGGAGTGGCTCGCCAGCCGCGACCCGACGCATCTCGTCCTCGCCGTCTTGTTCGCCTACATGCTGGCGAACGTGCTCGTTACGGGGGATCTGAACGACAACCGCTACCTGTTCGCGATCGTCGGCGCGATGGCCTACGACGCCGGGAGCCGTCGATCCGACGCCGTTCGTTCGGCGCTCGAGGGTCGGATCGCGTAGCCGTCCTCGAGGGCGGAGCGGGCGCGACGCGGACGAACGGATCCGACGACTACCGGGTCGGCTCGGTCCGGCGGCCGAACAGGAGGTAGCCGATCGCGGCGGTCGCGAGCACCGCGCCGATCGACCAGTCGAACAGCGTGTACGACTCGAAGAACTGGTGGATCGCCCAGCCGACCGCGAGCGCGAGCATCGCGACGTCGACCCGCCGGTAGTCGAGCGTCGCGGTGGCGACGCTGCCGGCGACGAGCCCGACGTAGGCGAGCCCGCCGACGAGGCCGGTCTGGACGAACACGGCGAGATAGGAGTTGTGCGGCGTCGGCGCCGCGTCGCCTGCGAGGTAGGGTTCGATGGCGACGCTGGGCGGACCGCTGCCGTGGCCGAAGAGCAGGGGGCCGTCGACGATCGCGCGCAGGCTCGCGGCCCAGAGTTCGAACCGGCCCGAGGCCGTGACGTCGACGGCGCCGACGGCCATCCCCGCGAGCACCCCGGCGACGGCCAGGACGGAGCCGACGACCGCGATCGGGACGGCGCGGCGACCGACGGCCACGGAGGTGCCGTAGATGCCGACGGCGACCGCGGCGGCGAGCATCGCCGCGCGGGCGTTCGAGAGGAAGAGCCCGAGCCCGCAGACGGCGGCGAGGACCCCGGCGGCGGTCGCCCCGAGCGGTCGGCGGGCGACCACCGTGCGGTGGAACTCGACGACTGCGGCGACGAACCCGCCGAACGCTACCAGTCCCAACCCGTTCGGGTTCGGGAAGATCGACCGTAGCGTCGGCACGTCGGGATCGATCCCCGGAACGCTCGGCGAGGAGGCGGGGTACTGGCCGACCTCGAAGATCCACAGCGAGTACTCGCCGACGGCGTAGGTCGCAAGGCCCGCCAGAACGACAAGTGCCGCGAGCTGGGCGAGGAGCCAGAGAAACGCGCGCTCGGGGACGAGCCGGGGAATTACGAAGAGACCGCTCCCCATCAACGTCGCGGCCCAGATCGGCCACCGGGACTGCGAACTCGAGGGAACGAACGCGAGGGTGTGTGCGAGGTAGAGCCCGGTTAGTACGGCGAAACAACCGACGGCCGCCCACTGGCGGGCAGTGAACCGCCTGGCGTCGCCGACGACGAGAACGTACGAGACCGTGAGCGCGAACGCGAGAACGATCGCGAACGCCCGGTTCGGACCGAACCCGAACCCCGGGGAACTGGTCTGGTAGACCAGTCCGAGGAGGGCGAACGCGATTCCGAGGACCGAGAGGAGCGCCGCCTGGCGGTGTTGGCTCTCCCGATAGGTGGCGACGGCGAGACGCGCCCCGAGGATCACTCCGAGGACGATCGCGGCGACCGATAGCTGCCACGCCAGGACGGTATCGGTGGTGTGCGCGACCACCACGAGAGCCAGAAAGAGACCGAACAGCCCGTAGACCGCGCCGTCGACGATCCGATTCCCGGCCACTCGTCGGGAGAGCGCCGTCGACGGATCTCCTGTAGCGGTACTCACTGGACTAGCAATTCGACGGATCCAATAAGTATCTACTTCATCGCCGCCCTCGCACCGTGACGGCTCGGCCGTGCGGACTCGTAACCGGGAGCTCGGACGAAAGCGAGCGGCTCGGACGTCCCCGCCCCGCCTCGAGACGACCCCCGAAGGCGGTGCCGACCCGATGCGCGACCGACAGCTCGCCGACGGGGACAGTCACGAACGCGTACCGATCCGTACCAGAACGTTATTGTAACAAGAGACTTACCACTTAGTATCAATGCAAGCCGTCGTACTCGCCGCCGGAGAGGGAACGCGACTGCGCCCGCTGACGGAGGACAAACCGAAGGGACTCGTCGAGGTCGACGAGAAGCCGATCATCACGCACTGTCTCGACCGCCTCGTCGAACTGGGCGCAAGCGAGTTCGTCATTGTGGTCGGCTACCTCAAGGAGAAGATCATCGACCACTACGGCGATGAGTACCGCGGGGTGCCGATCACGTACGCCCACCAGCGCGAGCAGAAGGGACTCGCCCACGCCCTGCTGTGCGTCGAGGAACACATCGACGACGACTTCATGCTGATCCTGGGCGACAACATCTTCGAGGCGAACCTCGAGGACGTCGTCCGTCGCCAGCAGGAGGATCGCGCGGACGCGGCCTTCCTCGTCGAGGAGGTCCCCTGGGACGAGGCCTCGCGGTACGGCGTCTGTGACACCAACGCCTATGGTGAGATCACCGACGTCGTCGAGAAGCCCGACGATCCGCCGTCGAACCTCGTAATGACCGGATTCTACACGTTCACGCCCGCGATCTTCCACGCCTGCCACCTCGTCCAGCCCTCCAACCGCGGCGAGTACGAGATCAGCGACGCGGTCGATCTGCTCATCCAGTCGGGCCGGACGATCGACGCGATCGGGCTGGACGGCTGGCGGATCGACGTCGGCTACCCCGAGGACCGCGACCGGGCCGAAGAACGATTGCAGGGGAAGGTTCCGGCCGAAGCCAGCTCGGACTGAGTTCGTCTCGGCGCCGAGTGGCTCCGACGGTATTCGAGCGACCGCCCGTTCGCCGGCGCGCTCGAGACCGACGATCGAATCGCGTGAGCGGTCGACGGCGGCCCGCACGTCCCGCGTTCAGTCCTCTCGTCGAACCAGAAGGTAGCCGATCGTGATACTCGCCAGGGCGCCGCCAATCGACCACTCGAAGAGGGTGTAGGACTCGAAGAACTGGTGGACCGCCCAGCCGACCGCGAACGCGAGCGTCGCGACGTCGACCCGTTGGTAGTCGATCAGCCCCGCGACGACGCTGCCGGTGACGAGCCCGAGGTAGGCCAGCCCGCCGACGAACCCGGTCTGGACGAGCACCGTGAGGTAGGCGTTGTGCGGCAGGGGTGCCCCCTCCCCCTGGAGGTAGGGTTCGATGACGAGGTTCGCCGGGCCACTGCCGTGGCCAAAGAGCAGGGGGCCGTCGGCGATCGCACGCAGGCTCGCGGTCCAGAGTTCGAACCGGCCCGATGCCGTGATGTCGACGGCGCCGACGTACATGCCGACGAGCAGTCCGGCGGCGCCGAGCAGCCCCGCGACCGAGACGACGGGAACGGCGAGGCGACCGCCGACGGCGTAGGCCGAGTAGATCGCGACCGCGATCGCCGAGGCGAGCATCGCCGCGCGGGCGTTCGAGAGGAAGACGCCGGCGGCACAGAGCCCGGCGAGCGCGAGCGCGAGTCCCGCGCCCAGCGGACGGCGCTCGAGGACCGATCGGTGGAGCTCGACGGTCGCGCCGACGAGTCCGGCGAACGACACCAGACCGAAGGCGTTGGGGTTCGGGAAGATCGACTGCAGCGTCGTGACGTCGACGTCGACCAGCGGCACCGACGGCGTGCCCGACCACTGGCGAACCTCGAAGATCCACAGCGAGTACTCGCCGACGGCGTAGGTCGCGAGCCCGACCAGTACGAGAACCGCCGCCAGCCGCGGGAGAACCCAGAGATAGACGCGCACGGGAACGAGCCGGGGGACGACGAAGAGGTTCACCCCCAGCACGGCGGCGGCCCACAGCGGCCACCGCGACTGCGTGCTCGAGGGATCGTACTCGAGGGTGTGGACGAGATACAGCGCCGTCAGCACGGCGAAACAGCCGATGGCGGCCCACTGACCGACCGTGTACCGCCTGGCGTCGCTGACGACCAGAAAGAAGGCGACCGTGGCGCCGAACGCGACCGCGATCGCGAGGGGTCGATTCGGTCCGAGGCCGAGCCCCGGCGAACTGCTCTGGTAGAGCACGCCGAGGACGACGAACGTGACCCCGAACACCGAGAGGACGGCTGCCTGGCGGCGCTCGAACTCGGGATAGGCGTCCGCGGCGAGCCGACAACCAAGCGCCGCACCCAGCAGGACGCCGAAGGCGGCGACCTGCCAGGCTACCACCAGGTCGGTCGCGTACGCCAGCAGGATCAACAGCAGGTGGAGCCCGAACAGCGCGTAGACGATCCCGTCGACGAGCCGATCGGCGTCCCAGTCCCGGGCGAACGGCGTCGCCGGCTCGCGTTCGACAGCGCTCACGATTCGATAATTACCGCCAGTCAATAAATATCTATTCCAGAACCTGTCGTCGACTGCGACGGTCGCGCCGGAACCGAAACTCCGGGCGCCCGATCGAACCGTCGCCCTGCGATCGGGTGCCCGCTCGGGGCTCGAGGACGCGGCCGAGACGGAGGCCACCGGGCGGCGAACGTGTATCGGATCGTATATGTTTTGAACCTCGACCGTCTGCTCTCGAGCAATGCGCGTTCTCGTAACCGGCGGGGCCGGATTCGTCGGGGGCAACCTCGCCGAGTCCCTCGCTCGGGAGGGACACGACGTGACGGTGCTCGACAACCTGGATCCGTACTACGATACCGGAATCAAGGAACGAGCCGTCGACGCCGCGGCCGCCGCGGCCGAGAGCGGCGGCGGGGCCTACGAGTTCGTCGAGGGCGACGTTCGGAACGCGGCGCTCGTCGAGGATCTGGTCGGCGACGCGGAGATCGTCTACCACCAGGCCGCACAGGCCGGCGTTCGGACCAGCGTCGACGATCCGCAAAAGCCCAACGAGATCAACGTCGGCGGCACGCTGAACCTGCTGGACGCCGCGCGGAACGCCGATATCGAACGGGTCGTCCTGGCGAGTTCGTCGTCGGTGTACGGGAAACCGGAGTATCTCCCCTACGACGAATCCCATCCGACGACGCCGGTCAGCCCCTACGGAGTCTCGAAGCTGGCGGCCGATCAGTACGCCCGCGTCTACCACGAGGTGTACGGGTTGCCGACCGTCTCGCTGCGGTACTTCACCGTCTACGGGCCGCGGATGCGGCCGAACATGGCGATCTCGAACTTCGTCTCGCGGTGTCTGAACGGGAGACCGCCGGTCGTCTACGGCGACGGCTCCCAGACGCGCGATTTCACGTACGTCGACGACGTCGTTGACGTGAACCGGGCGCTGCTCCGGGACGGCTCGGCCGACGGCGAAATTCTCAACGTCGGCAGCGCCGACACCATCACTATCCGGACCCTCGCGGAGCTCGTCCGGGACGAACTCGCGCCCGACCTCGAGATCGAGTACGCCGAGGCCCGCGAGGCCGACGCCGAACACACCCACGCCGACGTCGGGAAGGCCACCGAGCTGCTCGGCTACGAACCCTCGACCGACGTCCGCGAGTGGGTCCGGAAGTTCGTCGACTGGTACCGAAGCAACCGGGAGTGGTACGAGCCGCTGGTGCTCGACGCCTATAGTAATAACTGAAACTGTTTGCACACCGATCGCGCAGTAGTCGTGCGATCGGGTGCGCACTGACTTTCAGTGGCTACTACAGCCCGAACCAGTAGCCTTATTCTCGGCTGCCCGGATAGCGTTCGTGAATGTCCCTCGCCGCGAAGATTCGGTCCGGACTCGAGGCGGATCTCCTCTCCCGTCTCGCGACCAACCTCTCGAGCGGGCTCCTGGTCGTCGTCCTGGCCCGTCTCCTCCGGCCCGACGAGTACGGACTGCTCTACCTCGCGATCTCGGTCTTCTCGATCGCCGCGGTGGTCGGCCGACTCGGCCTGGGCAAGTCCGCGGCCCGGTATCTCACCGAGTACGAGGAGAGCGACGCCGGACAGATCCCCCACGTCGTCGAGACCGCGGCGGTCGCGCTGGCGATCACCCTCGGGGTCGCGACGCTCGCGCTCGCCGTCGCCCGCGGACCGATCGCGGCGCTGCTCGGCGAGCCCGGCCTCGAGCCGCTGTTGCTCGTCGGCGCGGTCTACGTCGCCTCACACGGGCTGGTCAACGCCGGGCGGAACCTCTGTCAGGGGTTCAAGGAGATCGAACGGGCCGCCCACATCACGCTCCTCGAGGCGCTCGTCCGGCCCGCCGTCGCGGTCGGACTCGTCCTCGCCGGCTTCGGGGCGGTCGGCGCGCTCGTCGGCTATGTCGTCGCCTCCGTCCTGGCGGCGGCGCTGTTCGCGGTCGTCCTCTACCGGCGCTCCGCGAGCGTCGAGCGCTCCCCGCTCGAGGGCGGCCTCCGCCGTCGAATCGTCGAGTACGCGATGCCGATCACGCTGACCGAGAACGGCAGCGCGGTCATCAAACGCGTCGACGTCGTCCTGATCGGCGCCTTCCTGACGCCGCTCGCGGTCAGCTACTACGTCGTCGCCAAACAGATCACGACGGTCCTCAAGTCGCCCGCGAACTCGCTGGGGTTCGCGATCTCGCCGCGGTACGGCGAGCAGCTCCGGCGGGGGAACCTCGAGACCGCGTCGCGGCTCTACGCCGAGGCACTGACGGGCGTGCTCGCGTTCTACGTGCCGGCTGCCGTCGGGCTGGCGATCGTCGCCGAGCCGACGCTGACGCTGCTGTTCGGGTCCGAGTACGCCGGCGGCGCGATAGTGTTGCAGATCCTGACGGTCTACCTGGTCGTCCAGGCGGTCTCCTACGTCACCAGCGGCGGGCTCGACTACCTCGGCCTGGCGAGGCGTCGCGCGTACGCGAAGGGGGCGACGGCGGTCGCGAACCTCCTCCTGAACCTCGCGCTCATCCCGCCGATCGGGATCGCGGGCGCGGCGCTCTCGACGGCCGGAACGTACGCCGCCTACGTGGCGGCGAACGTCTACCTGATCCATCGTGAGCTGGCGCTTGACTGGTGGGCGATCGGTCGCCGCTGCGCCAAGGTCGCCGCCGTCACGGGCGCCATGACCGTCGCCGTGGCGCCGCTCGCGCCCGCGATCGGCGGATTCGTCTCGCTGTTCGCGGTCGTCGCCCTCGGCGCGGCGGTCTGGCTCGGCGCGACCGTCTCCGTCGGTCTGGTCGAGCGGCGGCAGCTGCGGTCGGCGGTTCCCTTCTGAACCCCTCGCCCGCCCGCGGGTGCGCTCGAGGCGGCGACGATCAGTCCCGCGCGACCCCGAGGACGTCCCGCCAGCGGATCGACAGCCGACCGACGTGGGCGAGTTCGGGGTGGTCGTCGAAGGGGGTCGACGACCCGCGGCGGGCCCGCCACCACCGCTCGTGGACCGCGTTGATCCGTACCGGGATCGCCTCGAGCCCCACCAGCCGCGCGGTCACGAGTCGGTGGAAGCCACAGGAGTTGAACACGAGCGCCCCGTCGCGGCCGACGTTGACCGCCACCTGGTCGTACCTGTCGGCGGTGCGTTCGGTCCCCGAGTCGCCGCGGCTCGTCACGACGCCGCGTTCCCGGATCGAGTCGAACAGCTCGTCGAGGTACGCGCCGTAGCCGTAGTCGGCGTAGAACTCGGCCTCGCGCTCGGGGTAGCCACACTCGCGCAGGCGCTCGCGGGTGAGTTCGTCCGCGTCGATCTCGCCCTCGTAGTAGCCACGGAGCAGCCGGTACTTCGGGCTCTCGGCCAGCGGTTTCGCCTGCAAGTCCCACGGCCCGGACTTCACCCGGCCGGCACACCGGTACTTGGTCAACACCGCGTACTCGAGGTAGGTCTCGATCGCGCCGGGGTCGACCCGACAGATCGGAAACGGCGGGAACGTCGGCCCCGTGATCGAGGACGGGAGCGCGTCCCTGAGCTTCAGCCGGAGGAGGTTCCTGTCGATCATCTCGGAGCGGACCGACGCGATCCCGCTTTCGCACCGCGTCGGTTCGGGACCGGGCGGGGCTCGCGTTCGGCGGCGTTCACGGCTCGAGTAGCGCCTCCAGACCCATAGCTCCCGGTGGTCGCGGGTCCGCGGGCCGCTCGGGGTCGTCCGTGGAATCCGATCGCGGACCTCTCGTGGAAGCGACAGGTTGAATACGGCGGGGAAATCCCACACTGTATGCGCGTCAGCGTCGTGATCCCGACCTACGAGCGACCCGGCTTCCTCGAGGGGGCCGTCCGAACCGCGCTGGCCCAGACGTGCGACGACCTCGAGGTGGTCGTCGTCGACGACGGCTCCGAGCGAGCCTACGCCCGGGAGGTCGTCGCGACGTTTCCGGACCGCGTGAGCTGCGTCGAACACGACGAGAACCGGGGGCTCTCCGCGGCGCGCAACACCGGGATCGAGCGTGCGAGCGGCGAGTACGTCGCGTTCCTCGACGACGACGACCGCTGGCACGAGATCAAGATCGAGCGCCAGGTCGAACGGATCGAGGCCGACGACCGTCCCGGACTGGTGACCTGTCTCTCGGTGTCGGTCACCCCCGAGGGAGAGGTCATCCACGTCGAGCGCGACGCGCCCGACGGCGACCTCGCGGCGCCGATCCTGCGGAAGAACCTGATCGGTTCGCCCTCGCGGGTCCTCGTCCGCGCGTCCGTCCTCGAGGACGTCGGCGGGTTCGACGAGGACCTCCCGACCAAGCAGGACTGGGACCTGTACATCAGGCTCTGCCAGCGCCGACGGGTCGGCGCGGTCCGCGATCACCTCTGCTTTCGAACCGCCCACGAGAGCATGTCCAGCTCGCCGACGGCCGTGACCCGGGACTACCGGGCCGTCCTCGAGAAACACGAGGATCTGATCCGCGAGCGGGGCTACTGGACGTCGGCGAAAGCGGCCATCGCCGAACGCGCCGGGCGGGCCTACCTCGACTACGGTGAGTTGCGAAACGCCCGCAACGCGCTCCGGGCGTCGGTCTCGGCCGAGCCGACGAAACGCCGGGCGGCGCTGCTGGCGCTGTCGTACACGCACCCGACGGTGGTTCGGTCGGCCGTCGCCGCGACGCGGTACCTGCGATCCAAGCGCGGTCCCGACGCCTTCGAGTACAGGGAGCGTCTCGACGGCGTCGCCGGCGCGTAACCGATCGACGCCTTTAGGGTTCTGATCGGAAATCCCTCGAGTCGTATGCCTCGTGTCCTCGCGGTCCTCGCACACGTCAGCGCGACGACCTTCTCCGCCGAACTCTCCGAGGCGCTGGCGGCGATCGACGACCTCGAGGTGACGATCGTCTCCTACTACGACGCCTCGAGCGCGGAGACGGCGATGGCGCCCGACACCGCCGTCGACCTCGTTCCGCTCGGCGCGTCCTCGCGGTTCGATCCGACCGCGATACGCCGGCTCCGGTGGGCGTTGCGGACGCGGTCGTACGACGTGGTTCACACCCACCACAACTTCATCGGCTCGCTGGCCCGGCTGCTCGCACCCCGCGGGACGCCGATCGTCGACACCGAGCACGCCGACCACGAGCACCACTACTCGCTGCCGCAGGTGCTGGTCAACGCCGCGACGCTCCCGCGGGCGACCCGCGTCGTGGCCAACTCCGAGCGAACCCTCGAGTCGCTGTCCCGGATCGAGCGGCTCGGACGGGACGACGACCGGTTCGCGGTGATCTACAACGGGATCGACACCGACCGCATCGACCGCGTCCTCGCGGAGTCGACGAACCCCTACGCGACCGACGGGCGACGGATCGCGACGGTCGGGCGGCTGAGCGAGACGAAGAACCAGGCGACGCTCCTCCGAGCGTTCGCGGCGATCGCGGACGACGCACCCGAGACGCGGCTGACGATCGTCGGCGACGGTCCCCTGCGCGAGGACCTCGAGTCGCTCGCGGGCTCGCTGGGGGTTCGGGACCGCGTCGAGTTCACGGGGTTCGTCGACCGCGAGGACGTCTACCGCATCCTGGCCGCGAGCGACCTCTACGCTCAGCCCTCGCTGTCGGAGGGGTTTTGCGTCGCCCTCGTTGAGGCGATGGCTTGCGGGCTTCCGGCCGTCGTCAGCGACTTACCCGTGCTTCACGAGGTCGCCGGCGACGCCGGCGTCTTCGTCCCGCCGACCGACGCCGAGGCCTTCGCCGAGCGGACGCTGGGGCTGCTCGCGGACGACGGCCGCCGCGCCGAGGTCGGACGGCGCGCGGCCGAACGCGCCCGCCGCGAGTTCCCGATCGAGGAGACCGCCCGAGCGTACGCCGAGCTGTACGCGGACCTGCTCGAGTCGTAGCCGACTCCGGTGCGACCGGAACCGCTTTCAGCGGGACCGAAAACTAGTCGACCGTGACGGGGGTCGACGACGGCGCGACGGTGGAGTTCTTCGGCGTCCCGGGCGTCGGCAAGTCGACGCTCGCCCGCCGGGCGAGCGAGCGCCTGGCGGCGACGCGGACGGTGACCGAACCGACCTACGAGTTGGCCCACGAGGTCTCGACGGCGTCGCGGTACCGCGGGAAAGGGAGGTACGCCGCCTCCGCCCTCGCCCGCCGTCCGCGGCGAGCCCTCGAGGCCGCACGACTGATCGCTGCCACCGACCAGCCCTCGCGGCGCGCGCTGGGGAAGCTGGCGTTCAACTGGCTGTACGTCGACGGTGCGGTCGGCTCGCGGCCCCAGGGGGAGCTGCGGGTGCTCGACCAGGGGCTGGTCCAGGCGGTCTGGTCCGTCGGGCTCGGCGCCGCGCGGGACCGCACTCCGGAGCTGTGTAGGCTGGCCGTCGAGGCGCTCTCGCGGTCGGGACCCGCGCTGGTCGTGCTCGTCGACGCCGACCCGGAGACGGTTCGCGACCGGCTCGCCGATCGATCGGGCGGGGACACCCGCCTCGAGCCCGACGAGGACTCGGTGCGCACGGCGTTCGCACTCGAGCGACGCATGGAGCGACGGCTTCGCGAAGAAGTCGCCGACGCGCCGACCGTCGACGTGCTCCGCGTCGAGAACGAGTCGCGGGCGGACCTCGAGGACGGCGTCGCCGACGTCTGCGACCGCGCGGCGTCGCTGCGGTGACCGGGCGCTCGCCTCGACCTTCGCGCTACTCCCGGAGCGACCGGAGCGCGCTCGTCGTCGCCTCGACGGTCGTCCGCCAGTCGGCGGCCGGTTCGACGACCCCGCCGTCGCCGCGTGCCGGCCGCGAGAGCTGGTCGCGGATCGCCGCCGCGAACCCGTCGACGTCGCCGACGGGGACGGTGGCGCCGGCGTCGCCGACGACTCCCGAGAGCTGCTCGAGGTCCGAGCAGACGACCCGGACGCCCGCGGCCATCGCCTCGAGAACCGTTCGGGGCACGCCCTCGGTGCGGCTCGGCAACACGAGCACGTCAGCGCTGCGGTAGACGCGGGGCATCTCCTCGTAGGGGAGGTGGCCGAGAAACGTGACGCCGTCGCCGGCTCGCTCCTCGAGGGAGTCACGCAGCGGCCCGTCGCCGCAGACGTACAGCGTCGCGTCCGGGCGGCTCTCGCGCACGCGCTCGACGGCCTCGAGGGCGTCCCCCGGTCGCTTCCCCTCGACGAGCCGGCCGACGAACAGTACGGTCGGCCCCTCGGCGTTGACGCGTTCGCTTTCGGAGCCGCGGGGTCCGAACCGCTCGGTGTCGACCCCGTTCGGGACGACCTCGACCGGGATCCGGACGCCGATCTCGCGCAGCCGCCGTCGGTCGGTGTCGGTGTAACAGAACGCGAGGTCGGCCCGGTTGAACGTCCACCGGCCGAGCGTTCGGAGGTACCACTCGAAGAGTTGCTCGGGCGCGGTCTGGGAGTAGAGCCCGTGGTTCGTGATCGCGAGCGGGGTCTCACCGAGTCGGCGCTTCAGGGCCGCCAGATTCGTCGAGAAGTACAGGTGCGAGTGGGCGTGGACGACGTTGAACCCGCTCTCCTCCCGGAGGTATCGCGCGAGCCCCGCCGAGAGTTCGTTGCCGAGCGGGCTGACTGTCGGCTCGTAGCGGACGACGGTGTAGCCGTCGCGCTCCTCGAGGTGGGGCGCCTCGGGGTCGCGCCGAACCGTCAGCACCGTCACGTCGTGGCCCATCGCCGTCTGATCCCGGCTCATCGCGTGCACGTGGTAGGCGCCGCCCCCGTTCACGTCCGGATAGGCCTTCTGGGCGACCCGCAGGATTCGCATCGGTCGATCAGTTTCTGGTAGGTCGAGCGCCATCCGAACCGTCAGTCGCTCCCCGCGAGTGTCGCGAGTCCCTGTTCGAGCGGTACCGTCGGCTCGTACCCGAGTTCGGTCCGGCCCCGCTCGACGTCGGCTCGACTGCGCTGGATGTCGCCGGGGCGGGGGTCGCAGTGGACGATCTCGGAGTTCGACCCGACGACCTCGCGGATCGTCTCGGCCAGTTCCCGGATCGTCACCGACGAGCCGGTACCGACGTTGAACGCCTCGCCGACCGCGTCGGTCGTCGCCGCCAGCAGGTTCGCCTGCACGACGTCCGAGACGTGGACGAAATCGCGGGTCTGGGTGCCGTCCCCGTCGATCGTGATCGGCTCGCCGGCCTGGGCCTGCTCGAGGAAGACGCCGATGACGGCGCTGTAGTCGCCGCCGACCTGTCCGGGACCGTAGACGTTGAAGTACCGCAGGGCGACCGTCTCGAGGCCGTACAGCTCGTGGTAGAGTCGCGCGTACTCGTCGACGGTCGCCTTCTCGAGGCCGTACGGCGAACTCGGCGCCGTCGGGTGGCCCTCGTCGATCGGCGTGTACTCGGGACGGCCGTAGATCGCCGCGCTCGAGGCGACCACGACGCGGGCGTCTTCGACCCGGGCGCGCTCGAGCAGCGCCAGCGTCCCGTCGACGTTGACCGCGTGGCTCTCGAGCGGAGCGGCGACCGATCGCTCGACGCTGACCAGCGCCGCCTCGTGGAAGATCAGGTCGACCCCGTCGGTCGCCCGCGCGAGAGCGTCGTCGTCTCGGAGGTCGCCCTCGATCAGGCTCGCGTCGGCGGGGACGCGGTCGCGTCGCCCGCTCGAGAGGTCGTCAAGTACTCGCACGTCGTTGTCGTCGACGAGGGCGTCGACGAGGTGGCTTCCGATGAACCCCGCGCCTCCCGTCACCAGAATCGTCTCTCCCGTCGGGGGATCCGGTATCTGACCTGACATTAGCTGCTACGTACCCCTTCGTCGCCCTCGTTATTTAATCGTTCAGACACGAGATCGACGACGTCGACCGCGACCGACCGTATCTGCCGGACGACGAGCTCGAGGTCCAGCCACAGCGACTGGCGGCGGACGTACTCGAGGTCGCACTCGAGTTTCTTCGCGGGTTCGAATCCGGTGACGTCGTTGATCTGTGCGATCCCCGTTAGTCCCGGCTTGACGAACCAGCGCTTCGACCAGTCGATGTCCTCGGTGTCGATCTCGCGGTCGATCTCCGGCCGCTCGGGTCGGGGGCCGACGACGCTCATCTCTCCGCGGAGGATCGCGAACAGCTGGGGAATCTCGTCGAGGTGGGTTTTCCGGAGGACCCGACCGACGCCAGTGACGCGGGGATCGACGCCGCCGGCGTCCTCCGCGCTGAGACGAGCGCCGTCGTCCTCGGCGTCGGTGACCATGCTCCGAAACTTCGAGACGGAGAACGTTCGGCCGAGCGTCCCCGTGCGGATCTGGCTGTAGAGGATCGGCCCTGGGGAGTCCAGCCGGACCGCGAACGCGACCAGCACGATCAGCGGCGCGAGCGCGACCAACCCGACCGCGGCGAAGGCGATATCGAACGCCCGCTTCGCGAGCCGACCGTACCAGGGCCAGGGTCGGAGCCGGACCCGTACCAGCGAGTCACCGACGGACCCGCACGCGAGGACGCAGTCGGCCAGCGAGTCGTGGACGAGCGCGTCGACGCCGTGGTGTCGACACGTCCGCAAAACGCCGAAACACTCCTCGCGATCCCCGCGCTCGAACGCGAGGACGACGGTGTCGACGTCGCGTTCCCGGAGGGTTCGCTCGAGTTGCGAGAGGCCACCGAGGCTGTCGGTGCCAGTGACCATCCCGATTCGGCCCGCGCGCCCGTCACTCGGGAGCCCCCCGTCGGTCGTGACGATCTGCTCGTCGTCCGAACGGCTGGCGACCGACGCTTCGGGATAGGCGGTCTCGATCGGTCGTTCGGTCATGACGGGCGAGAGAAAGCCGAGCGGTACCACGGGGAGCGAGAGAATCGAGGACTTGATCAGGGCGGGATCGTCGCCGACGATTAGCACCCGATCCGGCTCGTTTCGGCGTCGACAGCGTCCGTACCAGGCCGGGAGCGAAACCGCGAGCAGGAGTCCCGCAGCGACCGTCGTCGATACGGGCGGAGCGTTCGCGCCGACGGCCGCGAGTCCGATCAGCGCGAGGCAGGCGAGACAGAGCTGTCGCCAGGTGTTCGCGAGCACCGTCGCCGCCGAGCGCGGTCGGGTGGCGTACAGCGGGATCAGCGCGACGCCGACGATCCCGGCGATCAGCGCTGCCTCGAGGAGTCGTTCGCCGACCCCGATCGGCGTCTCGGTCGGGACGCTCGCGACGAACCCCGCCGTGAACGCGAGCAGCAGCGTCCCCGCCGCTGCAGCGTCTCTGTACCCCCGACCTAGTAACATTCGACATGACTACTCCCCCAGACATCATATTAAAGCTTGTGAGACTGTGTAATATATTATTACGTTACAGTCAAGACCTTCTACATATCGAAAACTGCGGCTTACGTATCAGCGGTCTTATGTCACCGTTAACGAGCGAACGAACCGATCCCGTTCGACACCCGACGACGAACGAGGACGCGACGCCGCCGTCTCGCACGGCTCGAGCAGCGCCGAGCCCCCGTTTCGAGGCCGCGCTGCGAGCGGCGCGAGTCGCGCTGTTTCGGCGGAGACAACTTTCAGTTGCCATGTTATGTGACCATTACTAACCACAGTGCCGACCGACGAGACGGTATGGATCGACGAACGTTCCTTCTCGGCGCCAGCGTCGCGTTCACGACGATCGCCGGCTGCGGGAGCGCCGACGACGCGGACGCCGACGAACCGAACCAGTCGGAGGAGATGGAGGAGTCGCTCGAGAACGAGGCGGAGAACGAGACTGCGGAATCGGCCGGGAACGAAAGCAATGCCCCGGTCGACGATAATTCGTCGGGCGACCGCAACCAGAGCGGGAACGAGAGCGCGACCGAATCGGCGGCGGAGATCCCCGGTTTCGACCCAGCGGCGTTCGCCGTCGACAGCGACGCGCTCACGATCGAGGAGATCACCCGCGACGGCGAGACGGTCACCGTGCGGGCGGAGGCGAACACTCTCGATCGCGAGGAACTCGAGCGCGAACTCGAGGCGGCCGGTCAGACGTTCGTCGACGCGATCGACGACGTCGCGGCGTTCACCGAGGCGGTATCGACCGTCGAGTGGGACGTCCGGTACGGCGGTAGCGAGCTCGCGGAGTTTTATATCGAGTCCGAGTGGATCGCGGCCTACGAGGCGGGGGAGCTCTCGGAGTCGGAACTGGCCGATCGGATCGCCGGAACGGTGTCGATGGCCTGATCGTTCCGGCGGAGCGAACAGTAATAAACCATATCCCGCGATATGAAATCGGAAGGCGTTTCCGATCGGATAGGCACGATCGGCTTCGGTTCCCTCCCGTCGCACTAGCGAGGCCGTTCCGGCTGTGTCCAGGGGGACGGTGGCGAAGTTCTTGCCGCCACCGGGGGCGCCGACGGGGTGGAACCCGAGCGAGCGTCGCGACGCGCACAACGGAGCTCGAGCGCGGTCTCTCCGAGAGCGACCGACGCCCGATCCGTAACCTCTCGGCAATCGGACGGGTCGAGGCCGCCGAAACGCGTCCCCTCTCCGGACCGGTAGGTGGATCAACGTTCATTACCGTCCGGGCTGAACCGTGCGAACGGATGCCACGATACGCCTGCGCCGAACGGCTCGAGAAGCGACCGCAGCGCCCGGAATCGACGACGACCGTCCGTCGGGGGTGGCGGCAGTGACCCGCGACACCACCGAGATCACCGTTGTCGGCGAGGACGTCTCAGGGGTGCTCGCGGAGCTGGCGACCGCCCTGCTCGAGCGCGGTGTCGAACTGCTCGAGCTGGATCGGACCGCCCGCGAGGGAACGTCCCGACTGACCGTCCGGGCCGACGCCGGGTCGATGTCGACCTCGCGGTCGACGCTTCGGTCGGAGCTGCGGGCACTCGGCGACGAACTCGACGTTGACGTGCGGGTACGCTTTCCCTCGAGCTGCGAGGATCGATCGATCGCCGTCCTGGTCACCAGGGAGAGCCACTGCCTCGAGGCGCTGCTCGAGGCCCGGGCCGAGGGCGAACTCGGCGCGGAGATCGGGGTCGTTATCGGCAACCACGACGATCTGCGTCCACTCGCGGCCGAGTACGGCGTGCCGTTTCACGACATCGGCGACGAGGGCGGTACTCCGGACGAGGACGAACTGCTGGAACTGCTCGAGGAGTACGGGATCGACCTGATCGCGCTGGCCCGGTACATCCAAATCCTCTCGCCGGAGGTCGTCTTCCGGTACGAGGATCGCATCATCAACGTCCACCCCTCGCTGCTGCCCGCCTTCCCCGGTGCGGCGGCCTACCGCCAGGCCCTCGAGGCGGGGGTCCGCGTCGCGGGCGTCACCGCCCACTACGTGACCACCGACCTCGATCAGGGACCGATCATCGCCCAGCGCGCCTTTAACGTGCCGCCCGGGGCGACCGAGGCCGACCTCAAGGCGCGCGGCCAGCCCCTCGAGGCCGACGCCTTGCTCGAGGCCGTCCGGCTCCACCTCGAGGACGAACTCGCCGTCGCGGACGGCCGGACGGCACTCGAGCGGCCGGAACGTTCGGGCGCGCAGCTCGGCGCGCCCGAGGAACTGGACCGCGCGAACCCCGACGCGCCGGTCGACGACGGCAAGACGTTCGCCGGCGACGAGCGGGACAGCGCGGCCGTTGCGGACGACTAGCGCCGGTACCGCCGTTCCGTTCTGCGACCGCGTTCGTCGGTCTCGAGCGAGCCGTCTCCCGTTCGGTTTCGGCACCGTCCGCTCCGCGTTCAGTCGGAAATCTTACGTATCGTGGACGAAAACTCACGCTCGCAAGATACTTACTCGGGGTTCCCGCTACTCGTCGTATGGCGTTCGACCAGCCACTCGACCGGACAGCGCCGAGCGTTTCCGACGCCATCGATCGCGAACGCGATCGTCAGGAGTCGACGCTCGGGATGATCGCATCGGAGAACCACGTCTCGGCGGCCGTCCTCGAGGCACAGGGCAGTGCGCTGACGAACAAGTACGCGGAGGGGTACCCCGGCGAACGGTACTACGGCGGCTGCGAACACGTCGACACCGTCGAGGAGGAGGCGATCGAGCGGGCGCGGGACCTGTTCGGCGCCGACCACGTCAACGTCCAGCCCCACAGCGGGACCCAGGCGAACATGAGCGTCTATTTCGCCGCCCTCGAGCCCGGCGATACCATCCTCTCGCTGTCGCTGTCACACGGCGGCCACCTCTCGCACGGCCACAGCGTCAACTTCTCGGGGCAGCTCTACGACGTCGAGCAGTACGAGGTCGACCCCGACACCGGGTACGTCGACTACGACGAGCTCGAACGGCAGGCCCGCGAGACCGAGCCCGCGATGATCGTCAGCGGCTCGTCGGCGTACCCCCGCGAGTTCGACTACGAGCGCATCGGCGAGATCGCCGAGGCCGTCGACGCCTCCCACCTCGCGGACATCGCCCACGTGACGGGGCTCGTCGCCGCCGGCGTCCACGCCTCGCCCGTCGAGCACGCCGACTTCGTCACCGGGAGCACCCACAAGACGATCCGCGCGGGGCGGGGCGGGATTGTCATGTGCGACGAGGAGTACGCCGACGCGGTCGACTCGGCGGTCTTCCCTGGCGCGCAGGGCGGGCCGCTGATGCACAACGTCGCCGGGAAGGCCGTCGGCTTCGCGGAGGCTCAACGCGACGCATTCGAGCGCTACGCCGAGCAGGTCGTCGCGAACGCGCAGCGACTCGCCGAGAGATTCCGCGAGCGCGGACTCGAGCTGGTTAGCGAGGGTACCGACAAACACCTCCTGCTCGTCGACCTCCGGGAGTCCCACCCCGAGCTCACCGGGAAGGAGGCCGAATCGCTGCTGAGCGACGTCGGGATCGTCGTCAACAAGAACAGCGTTCCCGGCGAGACCCGGTCGCCGATGGTCACGAGCGGGATCCGCGTCGGCACCCCCGGACTGACCACGCGCGGATTCGAAGCGCGGGAGATGGAGACCGTCGCCGACTGCATCGTCGACGTCCTCGACGCGCCCGAGGACGAGGCGGTCGCCGACCGCGTCGCCTCGCGGGTCGACGAACTCTGCGAGGCGCATCCGATCTACGGTTGACATCCTCCCCGCCCTGAAGGGCGAGGATTCCCACGTTGGGATATTGTGGTTTACGACGTGACCCGTTCTTGAGGTGCGAACGCACCAGTTTCCTTGTCAAACAGGAACGTCGATGGCTGTGCCAACCAGCCGTTACTCCTATCGCCGCCATCCGTGGCGGGACTCGGAGATACTTTCTGTCGAATGTTCTCCGCACCGTTCACATCTGCGTTCGCCACCATACCACACTCAACGCAGATGTACAGCCCACGTTCAACACGATTCGCGTCGCGCTTGCAACCACAACACGAACACGATTTCGAGGTATCTCGCTCGGATACCTCCTCAACCGAGATGCCTTCCATCTCTGCTTTGTATTCGAGGAGGTCGGTGAATCGCTCGAACGGCCACGAGTGCAGGTCGAGGTTGCCGTGCTTGCCCCAGCTCTTCGACTCACCGTTTTCCTCGTCTTCGCGGATACCGGAGAGGTCGCCAACCACAATCGTTCCAACACCCTCCTCAACACACCGCTGAACGATGTGTTTCGAGAGGGTATGGAAGTAGTGGGTGCGCCGTCGAGACTTCTTCTGGTTCAACCGCGTGGCCTGCTCGGAGTCGGAGTCGTCACAGCGAGCGATACGCTTACTGAAATAGTAGTCGTCCTGCTTCAAGCAATTCAACGGGTACAGCTCGCTGTGACCGTCTTCGTAGGCGAGTGCAGTGAAGTTGTTGATACCGAGGTCAACACTCACCGTCTTCTCACCGGGTGCTTCAGCCACCTCGATTTCAACTTTGCACACGAAGTGTAGTTCCCACTCGTCACCCGTCCAAACTGTCCGAACCTGTTGTATGCTCTCCACGGTAGAGAGGTCAACGTCGGGTCGGGTCTGGTATTCGCAGAGGACGAAATCCGACCAGTACTCTTTCAAGTTCGAACCTTTGGAGAGTCGGACTCGGTTGTACTGAGTATCGAGTTTGAAGCCTTTGTTCTTGAATGTGACCGTTGAACGCGGGTGTTCGTCTCCGTGTTTTCGGTAGCCGGGTGGGTTCGCTCTCGTGTCTTCGTTGCGTCGTTTACCGTACCAGCCGTTGAACGCCTCAGCGAGTTCTTGAAGGACTCGCTGACTTGACTGAGAATGAAGGTCATCGTAGCGTTCGTGCGACTTGAGGTACGCGGTGAGTTCGTCGTGTTCAGGGATGTAGTCGATTCTACTTGAGAGTATGGATTGCGCAGCGTGGAATATCCAGCCGTGCCATCGGGCAGTGGGTTGCGTAGTTTATTGTCGGATTCATCCCCGCCCTGAAGGGCGGGGCTTTCTCCTTGAACTCTCGTAACCGAGGCGATCGCCTCGAGGCACGGTCTCGAGGCGGTTCGCGAGTAGTCTCCGGGGAGCCGCCGAACTCCCGGCGAGTCGTCCACGTCGTCGATCCCGTTTTCGGACGCCGACTCCCGCGCGAAGCGACTGCGCCGGGGATCGTTCGTCCGGTTTCCGGCTCAGTCGTCGGACGGATCCATCGACTCCGTCTCGCTCTCGGGGGCCGTCGCCTCGAGGTCGGAGGTGCCGATCGAGAGGTCGTCCTCCTCGCGCAGGAACAGGGGTCGTCGGGCACCGCAGGCGGCGACCATCGAGACGGCCGCGAGCAGGGCGATGATCGAGAACGGGCCGCCGGTGATGATCGCGGCCTGCTGGAGGGCGTCGACGCCGCCAGTGACCATCAGCAGGGAGGCCAGCGCCCCGATGAGAGCGCCCCAGATGACGCGGTTGATCGTCGAAGGCTCCTCGGCGCCCCCCGTGGTCAGCATGCCGAGCGCGAGCGTCGAGGAGTCGGCCGAGGTGACCAGAAACGTCGTCACGAGCACCAGAAACAGCACGGTCAGGAGCCCGCCGAGCGGCAGCGCCTCGAACAGCGGGTACCCCGACCCCGCCTCGCCGAGCTCGCCGACGATAGTAAGGATGTCGGCGCGACCGCTGTCCTGGAGGAAGATCGCCGTTCCGCCCATCGTCGCGAACCACGGCACCGTAATCCCGGTCGAGGCGATCACGCCCGTCACGGCGACCTGGCGGACCGTCCGGCCCCGCGAGATCCGCGCGATGAAGAGGCCGACGAACGGCGTCCAGGAGAACCACCAGGCCCAGTAGAAGATCGTCCAGTCGCCGACCCACTGGGAGACGCCTGCGCCGCCCGCGGCTCCGGAGCCGGTGTAGAAGCTCATCGTGATGAAGTCGTTGACGTAGGCGCCAAGCGCCTGGGTCCCCATCGACATGATCTGGGTCGTCGGTCCGAGCAGGAACGTCGCGACGGTCACGAGCGCGAACAGCGCCATGTTGAAGTACGAGAGCCGCTGGATCCCCTTCCGGATGCCCAGCGAGACCGAGAGCGTGAACGCGACGGTGAGCCCCGTGATCACCGCCACGGTGCCGGCGTCGCCGACGCTCGCGCCCGTCGTCCACTCGATGCCGACGAGGAACTGGCTCCCGACCAGTCCGAGCGTCGTCGCCACGCCGCCGATCGTGGCGAACACCGCCAGGACGTCGATCGCCTTCGCGAGCGGCCCGTCGAGGTTCTCGAGGCCGACCCACGGCGCGATCACCGTCGAGATGCGAAGCGGCGCGTCGTACCGGTAGGCGTAGTACGCGATCGGCAGGGCCATCACCACGTAGGCGGTCCAGGCGGAGACGCCCCAGTGGAAGAAGGTGTACTGGATCGCGCCGACCGCGGCCTCCGAGGACCGAGCTTCGGCGCCGACGAACGGCGAGACGGTGTCGTAGTGGAAGACGGCCTCGGCGGGTCCCCAGAACACGATTCCGGCGGCGATTCCCGCCGAGTACAACATTGCGAAGTACGCGGGGAAGGAAAACTCCGGCCGCTCGTCGTCGCCGCCGAGTTTGATGTTCCCCCACGGGCCGAAGATCAGGAACCCGACGAACGCGACGAGGACGAACATCGCGACCAGGTACCACCACCCGGCGGTGGTCCAGAGGACGTCGTTTACCGCGGCCATTCGCTCCGACGCGGCGTCGGGCCGCAACACGAACGCCAGCACGGCCGCGGCCGCGATGGCGAATCCGACGACGAACACCGCGACGTCGAGTTCGTCGACGAACCGCTTCAGCGGTCCGGTCGAATCAGCTCCCGCCACGGGCTCTCACCTCCGCCCCCCGGAGCGGTCGGGGTGGTCGGTCGATCGGATCGTTCGTCGTTCGGTGCTCCGCGTCGTCAGCTCGGTGCGTTGGTCTGTCATGCTCGCTGTGTTCTCGTGTTCGTTCGACAGTCGTCCGCGACGCGTCGGTTCCTTCGGACTCGAGGGCCTCGAGGGCGGTCGGGACTACTCCCGGTTGACGTCCTCGACGTCGTACCCCTCGGCCTCGATGCTGTCGATGATCGCCGCGGCGTGTTCGATCCCGCTGGTCTCGATCTGGAAGACGAGGTAGGCCTCGCCGACGTTGAGGTCCTCGACGGCCCGGTCGTGGCGGACGGTCTGGATGTTCGCGCCGTAGTCGGCGATGATCCCCGAGAGCTCGGTCATCTTGCCCGGCATGTCGTCGATCTTCACGCGCAGGCGCAGGATCTGGCCCCGCCCGGTGAGCGCGTGGATCAACACGGTCTGGAGCATCGTCATGTCGAGGTTGCCGCCACACAGCAGGGGCATGACGGTCTCGCCCGCGACGTCCAGATCGTCGCTCAAAAGCGCCGCGACCGACGCCGCGGCCGCGCCCTCGACGACCTGCTTCGCCCGCTCGAGCAACAGGAGGATCGCGTCGGCGATCTGGGAGTCGGTGACGGTGACGACCTCGTCGACGTGAGCCTCGATGAGCCCCAGCGTCAGCTCGGAGATCCCCCCGGTGGCGATCCCGTCGGCGATCGTGTCCACCTCCTCGAGCGTGACGGGGACGCCCTTGTCGAGGCTCTCGTGGACGGTCTCGGCGCCCGTGGCCTGGACGCCGACGACCCGCGTCTCGGGGGAGAGGCGATCGAGCGCCGTCGAAATCCCGCTTATCAGCCCGCCCCCGCCGATCGGCACGATGACGGTGTCGACCTCGGGCAGGTCCTCGTGCATCTCGATTCCCAGGGTGCCCTGCCCGGCGACGATCGCGGGATCGTCGTAGGCGTGGACGAACTCGCCGCCGTTGTCCGCCGCGTAGGACGTGGCGTACTCCATGGCCTCCTGGAAGTCCCGGCCGACGAGTTCGACCGTCGCGCCGTAGCTCCGGGTCGCGTCGATCTTCGCCTGGGGGGCGTGTCTGGGCATGACGATCGTCGAGTCGGCGCCGCACCTCGTCGCCGCCAGCGCGACGCCCTGGGCGTGGTTGCCCGCGCTGGCGGCGACGAACTCGTCGGCGCCCTCGGCGACCGCCTGACTGATCTTGTTGTACGCCCCGCGGGTCTTGAACGAGCCCGTCCACTGGAGGTGTTCCATCTTCAGGTACACCTCGGCGTCGACCAGCTCCTCGAGGGACGTGGATCGCTCGATCGGCGTGCGCTTGACGACCGTCTCGTCGGTCAGGCGCTCGCGCGCCCGCTCGATGTCCTCGTACTCTACTTCGGGTTCGCGTTTCCGTGATTCAGTCATGGTCTGGTATCGACGGTCTACCGGATAATCTTGTCCCGGCCGGGGTCGAACAGCGGCTCGTCGCGAACCGTCGCGTCGTAACTCCTGCCCTCGCAGTCGATCCGGACCGACGTCCCGGCGTCGGCGTACTCGTCGGGCAGGTAGGTGTAGGCGATCGACTCGCCGACGCTGTAGCCGTAGTCGCCGGCCTGGACGTAGCCGAGGGTTTCGCCGTCCTTGGAGACGGGGCGGCCGCCGAGCATCACGTCGCTCGAGTCGTCGAGGGTGAGGGCGGCGACCCGGTTGTCGATCCCCGATTCTTTGGCCTCGAGCAGCGCCTCCTTCCCGACGAAGTCGGTGTCGAGATCGACCGCGAACGGGAGTCCCGCCTCGTAGGGGTTGACGTCCGTGTCGACGTCGGTCCCCCACAGCCGGAACCCCTTCTCGAGGCGCATCGATTCGACCGCCCCGGCGCCCATGGGACGCACCCCGAGATCCTGGCCGGCCTCCCAGAGAGTGTCCCAGAGTTTTTGTCCGTACTCCGTGGGCGCCCACAGCTCCCAGCCGAGTTCCCCGACGTAGGAGAGACGCAGGGCGATGACAGGCACATCGCCGACGTAGATGCGCTTCCCGCTGAAGTACGAGAAGTCGTCGTTCGAGAGGTCCGCGTCGGTCGTCCGCTGGAGGAGCAATCGCGCGTTTGGCCCCCAAAGACCGATCGTACTCCGCGCGGACTCCTCGACGGTGACCGACACCGTCTCGGGGGCGTGGCGCTCGAGCCAGGAGCCGTGGATCCCCGGCGAGTTCCCCCCGCCAGTGGTCACCACGAACTCCTCGTCGTCGAGGCGGACGACCGTGAGGTCCGCGAGGATCGTACCCCCCCCGTTCAACATGGTGGTGTAGCGGACCTGGCCGATCGAGAGGTCCATGTCGTTGCTACAGACCCGCTGGAGGAACTCGTCGGCGCCGCTGCCCTCGACCACGATCGAGCTGAACGTCGTCATATCGAACATCGACACCTTCTCGCGGGTGTGGAGGTGTTCGGCGCCCTCGATCGGGGAGCGGTTGACCCCCTGCCAGCCGTCCTGTTCGGGAATGCGGTCCTCGTACCTCGAGACGAGGTCGGCGTTGGACTCGTACCACTGGGGAACTTCCCAGCCGCCGCTCTGGTAGAACTCCGCGCCCAGTTCCCGCTGGCGGTGATAGAACGGGCTCGTCCGGAGCCCGCGTCGATCGGCGGGCTGCCAGCGGGGCTCGACGATGCTGTAGACCTGCTGGTAGCGCATCCCGCCCCGGTCCGTGAAGTACCCCTTGTTGCCCGCGTGGGGTTCGAACCGGTTGACGTGGATCCCGCTCGTGTCGACGGGCCCCGACGGGAGCCGCGGCACGCCCGTCTCCATCCACTCGGCGAGGATCTTCCCGTAGCCGCCCGAGTGGGTCCACCAGATCGCGAGCCCGGTCCAGAGCCCGTCGACCCCCGCGGTCTCGCCCAGCACGGGCATCCCGTCGGGCGTGTAGACGAAGATCCCGTTCTCGGTGGCGTCGAACTCCCTGCCCGCGGTCGCGGGCAGCAGTTCGTCGAACGCCTGTTTCGGCGACTTCTCGCGGTCCGGGTGGGTCGCCTTCGTCCAGTGTTTCTCCGTGAAGCTGTGGACGGAGGCCTGGCTCTCCGCCGAGTTCGACCCCATCTCGTCGGGGTCGACGACCAGCGGCTCGTGGTTGTACGAGCCCAGCCCGTACCCCTCGCCGTGGGTCCGGAAGTACAGCGAGTTATCCTGGTCCCGGCCGACCGGGCGGTCCGGCGGCTGGGCCATCGACTCGGTGATCTCCCGGTCGCCCGGGATCTCGAGGCCCGTCACCGCGTCGTCGGCCCGTTCGTTGCCCCGCAGCTCCTCGAGGGGTTCGGTGACGACGTACTGGTGTTCGACCGGGGCGATCGGCAGGTCGACCCCAGCCAGCTGTCCGGTCTGGTAGGCCCAGTTGTTCGTCGCGAGCACGCAGCGGTCACAGTCGATGCGACCGCGGTCGGTGACGACCGCCTGCACTTCGCCGCCCTCGACCTCGATGTCGGTCACCTCGGTGTGGCCGAAAAACGACGCCGGGGTCGTCTCGAGGTACCACTGGAGCGCGTCGGTGCCGGCGACCTGGCCGTCGGTCGGGGAGTAGTAGCCGCCGAGGATCTCCTCGGTGTCGACCAGCGGCAGGTAGTCCGCGACTTCGGCGGGCTCGAGCAGCTCCGGCTCGGGCAGGCCGTACGATCTCGCCCACTCGACCCGACGCCGGAGGAAGTCCATCCGTTCCTCCGAGCGGGCGAGCTCGATCCCGCCGGTCTCGTTGTAGACGCCCGCGTCGCTCAACAGCCGGGTCGTGTAGTGGGCGGTCTTCGTCTGGAGCTTCGACGGCGAGGTCTGGAACATGATTCCGGGCGCGTGCGTCGAGGACCCGCCCGTCACCGGCAGCGGCCCCTTGTCGAGGACGACCACGTCCTCGGCGCCCAGCTCGGTCAGGTGGTAGGCGACGCTGCACCCGACGGCCCCGGCGCCGACGATCACCGTCTCGGCGCTCGACGGCAAGGTGTCTGTGCTCATATGCCACACTGTGTGCGGGTCGGTCCCATAAGTGCATCGGTCGCCCGTCGGAAACGCGACGAGCGGGCGGAGCCCGGGGTTCGAACGACCGACGTCCCACAACAGATCAGATATTATATGTATTGCGATCGAGGGGGCGACGCGCGGGTACGACAGCCACGCGGGGCCCGTCTCGAGAACTCGCCGCTGCAACGACGGAAAGCGGCGCGCTCGTCGTCGAACCGGCGTCGCCGGAAGAAGTCGGTGTCTCCCGCGCGTTCCCGGCCTCGAGGCCGCCCGCCGCTTCGAGGTGGAGCCGTGTACCGGCGCAGTTCGCCGATCGCGCAACCGGAGATAAAACCCACCATAATTCCTCGTGAACCTACTTTACGCACGTTCCCCAACAGTCGGCCGGCGCCTGGCGATAGGTGCTCTGCCACGCAGAGGGGATGCGCTCCCATCGCCTCTCACCCATAGCACGGTTCTTGGTCCCGTCCGTTCGGAGCGGCCGCCACCGAACTCGAGCGCATCGATGCACTCGGTAGCGCCGCTACTCGTCGGCGCAGGTCGAAAAGCGTCGGCCGCCGAGTTACAACAGCGGTTCCTCCCGCACCGTCGCCGCGTAGCGCTCGCCCTCGTGGAGGATCTCGACGTCGGTGCCCGGCTCGGCGTACTCCGGGGGGAGGTAGGCGTAGGCGACGCAGGCGCCGACGGTGTAGCCGTACTCGGCGCTGTGGACGTACCCCAGCGACTCGTCGCCGTCGAGGACGGGTCGGTCCTCGAAGACGACCGCGTCCTCGTCGTCCAGCGTCAGGCAGGCCACCTCGTGGTCGATCCGTTCGCCCTCGGCGGCCTCGACGACCGCCTCCTTGCCGATGAAGTCGGTCTCGAGGTCGACGGCGAAGCTCAACCCGGCCTCGTAGGGGTTGTGTTCGGTGTGCAGATCCGCCCCCCACAGCCGGAACCCCTTCTCGAGGCGCAGGGAGTCGAGCGCGCCGTTGCCGTACGGCCGGAGGTCGTGGTCCTGGCCGGCCTCCCAGAGGTGCTCCCAGAGCTGCTCGCCGTACTCGCTCGGCGTGTACAGCTCCCAGCCGAGCTCGCCCGCGTAGGAGAGCCGCAGCGCCCGCACCGGGACGTTCTTCACGAACAGCTCCTGGGTGGTGTAGAACGGGAACGCCTCGTCGGAGAGGTCCGCCCGCGTCACCTCGCTCAACACGTCGCGGGCGTTCGGCCCCGTGAGGACGAACGAGGTGAGCTCGGAAGTGACCTCCCGGACCGTGACGTCCTCGGGAGCGTGGTTCTCGACCCAGGCGACGTGGTTCTGGCCGACCTCTCGACCGGTGGTGAGAACGAGGTAGCGGTCCTCGTCGGTCCGGGTGACGGTGACGTCGGCGCGGACGCCGCCCTCCTCGTTGCACAGGAGGGTGTACCGGATCTGACCGACGTCGATGTCCATGTCGTTGGTACACAGGTACTGGAGGAACTCGTCGGCGCCCTGTCCGCTGACCTCCAGCTTGTTGAACGAGGTCATGTCGTGGATGCCGACCTCGTTGCGCACGTGCAGGGACTCGGCGCCCTCGATCGGCGACCAGTACTTCGCCTCCCAGCCGTCCCGCTCGGGGATATCCTCGCCGTAGCGCGCCAGCAGGTCGGCGTTGGAGTCGAACCACTGGGCCTCCTCCCAGCCGGCCTCGGCCCACAGCTCGGCGTCGAGCTCCTGCAGTTTGTGGTAGACCGAGCTGCGGCGGATGTCCCGCTGGTGGTCCGTCCAGGTCCACTTGGGGTGGACGATGTTGTAGACGATCCGGTACTCCTCGCCGCCGATGTCGCGGGCGAAGTCCCAGCTCCCCTCGTGGCGCTGGAACCGGTTGACGTTGCAGTGCGAGAGGTCGATCGGCCCGTCGGGGAGCTTCGGCGCCCCGGTCTCCATCCACTCGGCCAGCGCCCGCCCCGCGCCGCCGGCGTGGGTGACCCAGATGGCCGCGGCGGTCCAGAGCCCGTCGTACTCTTTGACGGGCCCCATCACCGGGAGCCCGTTGGGCGACTCCGCGAACATCCCGTTGTACTTGTGCTCGAGTTCCTTCCCCGCCGTGGCGGGCAACAGCTCGTCGCTGGCCTGGCGGGGCGCCTTGTCCGGGCGGTCGGGGTGGGTCGGGTTGTTCAGGTGGTAGTCGGAGAACTCGTGGACCGACCCCTGGTCGCCATCCTCGTCGTTGCCGCCCAGCTCCTGGGGGTCGGGGACGAGCGGTTCGTGGTTGTACGAGCCGATCCCGTAGGCGTCGCCGTGGGTCCGGAAGTACAGCGCGTTGTCCTGGTCCCGGAGGATCGGCCGATCCGGGTTCGCGAGCAGGCGGTCGGCCCGCTCGCCGGAGACCTCGCGGTAGTTCTCGTACACCGGGTCCTCGGTGACGTCCCGATCGATCGAGAGCTCCTCGAGGGGTTCGGTGATCGTGTACTGGTGTTCGACCGGGGTCACGGGCAGGTGAACGCCGAGCTGTTCACCCAGCTGACGGGCCCAGATGTTCGTCGCGATCACGACCTCGTCGCAGTCGATCTCGCCGTGCTCGGTGACGACCGCCTGCACCTCGCCGTCCTCGACCGCGACGTCCTCGGTCCGGGTGTGGGGGACGAACCTCGCGCCCCGGTCCATCGAGGCCTTCGCCAGCGCGGCGCAGGCCTTGACCCCCGAGACCTGGCCGTCGGTCGGCGAGTAATACCCGCCCTGGATGACGTCGCTGTCGACCAGGGGGAGCTTCTCCTCGACCTCCTCCGGCGAGAGGAGCTGGGGGTCCGGAGTCCCCCACGCGGTGCCGTGTTCGACCCGGCGCTGGAGGAAGTCCATCCGCTCGTCGGTTCGGGCAACCTCGATCCCGCCCGTCTCGCTGTAGAGCTGGTTGCCGTCCTCGTCCTCGAGCCGGGAGTACAGCTTGCGGCTGTAGTTCGCGAACTTGGTCAGCACCTTCTCCTCGGCGGTCTGGAACATGATCCCCGGCGCGTGACTCGAGGACCCGCCCGTGGTCGGGAGCGGTCCCTGATCGACGACGACGACGTCCTCGCGCCCGAACTCGGTCAGGTGGTACGCCGCGCTGCAGCCGACGATGCCGGCGCCGACGATGACGGTGTCGGCCTCGGCCGGTAGACTATCGTGGGTGTCCATCTCTCGCATCGATATGCCGTCGGGGGTCAAATATAGTTATCGCCCCGCCGCAGTATTCCACCGACTGATACGTCAGTTGATACGTGGAGGTTCGCCGTGCGGTCTCCCGACGCGCCGCGGCGTCGCTCGTCCGCGGCGGAGCCGCCCGTTCCGACGGTGGAGACGTCCGTTCCTCGGCGAACGAGTCGGGCACTTCCTGACGGTCTATATGAAGGGAGGGAGTATTCCCCACTCAATCTTACCCCAAATCGCGTCGAAGCGTAACCAAATCATGAGGGTAAGTGACTTGATTGATATCCTCTCTCAAGTAACCGACCGGTACGAGTCGGATGGCGGATCGATCCGGGAAGTCGACGCGACGGTCTCCGGGGGCGACGACGGGCCGAGCGCCACGATCGACGTCGTCGTTCCTCCCCGCGGATCCGAACCGCGACCCGACGCGGCTCCCGAAGCCGCGCGCCTCGAGGACGACGGAACGCTGCGACTCGAGTTCGCCCCGTCGGCCCTGCCCGCGATGGAGGAGTACGCCCCCGACGGCGTCGCCGTCGCCGCAGACGGCGTCCGCGTAACCGACGACGGCGACGTCGTCGCGACGTTCGCCGTCGGGTTCGAGGACGGAGCGCCGACGGCGAGCGAGGCCGCGCCGTCGGCGGAGCTCGCGACGGCCGACGCCGGGAGCGAGGTCGGGTCCGAGGCCGATTCCGAGACGGACCTCGATCCCGAGGTCGCGCGGGCGCTCGAGAGCGCCCGCGACGAGGACCTGCCGCCCTACGAGGACGTCGCGTACCTCGAGCGGCTGTACGAGTCCTTCGACACGTTCGCCGAGATGGCCGCCGTCCTCGAGATGGACGTCGCCGTCGAGACCGTCCGCCGGTACATGATCGACGCCGGGGTCCACGATCCCGTTTCCTACGACGTCGACGCCGCGGACGAGAGGACGGACCCGACCGAGACCGACCGACCGTCGGCGTCCGCGGGCGACCCGGAGTCCGACCCGAGCCGCGAACCCGACGAGCCCGCCGATCCGATCGAGCGCCTTTCGACGGAGCGACTCGTCGCGGACGGGCTCGGGCTCCCGGAGGGGGTCGACCTCGAGGAGCTGATCGAGGCCGTCGAGTCCGCGATGACGCTGCGCGACGTCTGTCGACGGCTCGAGCTCGAGCGCGAGCCCGCCCGCGAGCTGCTGGCGCAGCTCGATCTGCTCGATCTGGTCGTCAGGCGGGTCTACGCGTCCAGCGAACCCGAGGCGGGGCCGTCCCGGGAGGCGATCGCCGAGCGTATCCGCGGCAGCGCCGACCAACCGCAGACGCGATCGGAGCGACGCGGCGACGCTCGGCCCGCGCTCTCGTAGCGCCGTCCGTGGGCGGATTCGGCCCGAACGGTTCGAATCCCGAAATCCTCCGTCTAGAGCACTCTCCGGACGCTTTTGCCGGTCTCAGTGTCTTTCGGCTGCGGAAGGGGGATACTTATTGATGTTCAGTAGCACGGGTGAACGACTTTCAGTAGTCGTTGTGTTGGTGATACCGTATGTCACAGCGGGACGACTCGCAACCCCCAGCGGCGAGTAAGGACGGCACGGAGCGGTCGAACGCGGTATCGGCACGACGACTCACCGGTCCCGGATCCCTCGAGCGCGAGAAGGAGGCGGTCTTCGGGCGGTACTGGGTGTACGTCGGCCACGCCGACAGCATCCCGGAGCCGGGGCAGTTCTTCACCCGGAACGTCGGCGACCGACAGCTGATCGTCGTCCGCGGCCACGACGGCGCGGTGAAGGCGTTCGACAACGTCTGCGCTCACCGCGGGTCCAAGATGGTCGAGGACACGCCGATGACCGACCCCGGCGGTGGCGGACGGATCCAGTGTCCGTACCACCTCTGGACCTACGACCTGGACGGCGACCTCCGGAGTACGCCCAAGAGCTTCGAGGACGCGAGCCTGAATCCCGACCTCGACAGCGACGAGGTACAGGAGTTCGACTGCGAGGCCAACGGGCTGAACGACGTTCGCGTCGACACGGTCGGCCCGCTCGTGTTCGCGAACCTCGGCGACGATCCGCCGTCGCTGGCCGAGCAGGTCGGCGCCGCCGCGGATCGCCTCGAGGAACTGCCCCTCGAGGAGTACGAGCACGGCCGCCGGATCGTCTCGGAGGTCGCGTGCAATTGGAAGCTGTTCGCCGCCGTCCACTTCGACGGGAGCGAGGAAAGCGACGCCGAGGGCACGCTCGCGGTCGACGATTACGGCTGGACGGTCGAGCGCGCCGCCGACGGGGACGGGAGCGAGGATCGACGCCCGGACGGGCTGGAGGCGCAGTTTCACTACTGCTGGCCGAACGTCGCGATCGACGTCTACGAGGACGTCGACGGCTACGGCACCGTCGTCCTCGATCCGGTCGGCCCAGACCGGGTGCAGCTGATCGCGGACTACTACTTCCGGGACAGCGACCTCTCGGAAGCCGAGCGCGAACTGGTTCGGACGACCCGCCAGCGCCGGGCCGAGGACGCCGAGCGCGCCGAGCACCGGCGGGCGGGTCTCGAGGGCGGCGCGTCGGACCGACTCGGATCGAACGAACGTACCGGCGCCGAGCTCCGACGGCTCGCCCAGGAGGCCGACGAGGCGTAACCATGAGCGAGCAACGACACCCGCCCTACGCCGCGAGCTGTCCGGACTGCGACGTCGACCTCGAGAGCGACGCGCCCAACGAGATCGTCGACTTCTACCGGCGCCACCACCGGGTGACGGGCCACGACGTGGCGTTTACGCGGATCGATCCCGCGCTCGGCGAGGCGGTCGACGAGGACGACCTCGACGAGGTCTACACCCTCGCGGACGTCGTCGCCCAGCTCGAGGGCGAGTACGACGACGGCGCGCCGATCGGCGCCGTCGCGGCGGCGATGAGCGAGCGGGGGACGTCCCTCGGGGAGACCCTCGAGGAGGTCCACGAGATCCGCATGAACGGCGCGCTGTACGAACCGCGAGACGACCACCTGCGCGCGTTCTGATCGTCCCCCGCGTCGGCTCCGCCGTCCTCCCTCGCGGACCGCTTCTCTCGACGACCGTCGATCGCCCCGCGAGCCGCGGGAACGGCGTTCCGACGGCGCGGAGGCGGCGCGGTGAGCGGTTCCAACGTCGGGCCGACCGCCGGTCTCGCGGCGCCCGCCATATAAGGGTACGATATATATCAGGTGAACTTCTTTGGTGGACTCTCCCGATCGTGTGAGTATATGACGCAGTGGGAGCAGGCCAGAACGGAGACGGTAAGCCCGGACATCACCGAACCGACGAACGCCCTGCCGGCGCGGTACTTCACCGATCCCGAGATCTTCGAGCTGGAGAAAGAGAAGATCTTCGGGCGGTACTGGGTGTACGCCGGCCACGCGAACAGCATCGCCGACCCGGGACGGTACTTCACCCGGACCGTCGGCGACCGTGAGCTCGTCGTCCGACGCGGCGAGGACGGCGACGTCCGCGCGTTCGAGAACTTCTCGGCGCGGACGGGCGAACCCGTCGTCGACGAAACCCCGATGACCGATCCCGGACGCGTCGACGCGACCGAACTCGAGGGCGCCGAGGAGGTCCGCGTCGACAGCATCGGCCCCCTGTTCTTCGTGAACCTCGGCGACGACCCGATGCCGCTGGCCGAGCAGGCCGGCGTGATGAAGGAGCGACTCGAGGCGTTGCCCCTCGGGGAGTACGAGCACGGCTGCCGGATCGCCTCGGAGGTCGAGTGCAACTGGAAGGTGTTCGCGGGCAACTACTCCGAGTGCGATCACTGCCAGGCCAACCACCAGGACTGGATCAAAGGGATCGAGCTCAACGACTCCGAGCTCGAGGTCAACGACTACCACTGGGTGCTCCACTACACCCACGACGCCGAGGTCGAGGACGAGCTTCGGATCCACGACGCCCGCGAGGCGCAGTTTCACTACCTCTGGCCGAACTTCACGGTCAACATGTACGGCACCGCCGACGGCTACGGCACCTACATCATCGACCCGATCGACACCGGTCGCTTCCGGCTGATCGCGGACTACTACTTCCGGGACGGCGACCTCTCCGAGGAGGAACGGGAGTTCGTCCGCACGAGCCGCCAGCTCCAGGAGGAGGACTTCGAGCTCGTCGAGCGCCAGTGGGCGGGGCTGAAAACCGGCGCGCTCGCGCAGGCCCAGCTCGGCCCGAACGAACACACCGTCCACAGGCTCCACCAGCTCGCACAGGAGGCCTACGACGCGTAGGGTGGCACGCCGTCGGGGACGGTGACGTACCGCCCCGGTGCTCTCCACCGTGTCGGACGCGTGACATCCCGTGTTTCAGCGAACGGGGTTACGAACGTATGGGTGTAAATAGCAGCGGCAGCCACCGCCCTCGCCCGACCGGTCGGACGGAGCGACCGCGCGCACCGAGGAGTGCCGACGGTCAGAAACGCTGCGGTCGCGTCTGCGAGTGCGGCTGGTATCTGGATCCGAACTGCAGCGAGAACCGCGAGCCGTGCTGCCCGATCCGCGGCGAGGACCGGTGGATCGGCGCGCTCGAGCCGTCGTCCGGGCTCCCCTAGCCTTATTTTCCGGGCCGGTGTTCGTCGGGTATGGTTCGGAGGGTGGTGCTGGTCGGAATCGTCTGCCTGGTACTGGTACACGGCGCCGTCGCTCCGGGCGTCGCGGCGGCCGCGGCCCAGCCCGGCGACCCCGCGACGATCGAGCGATTCGGCGACGCCGAGCGCGCGGCGCCGACGCACGACGCCGTCGGATCGCCCGCGAGCCCGCAGCTCGAGGGCGACGAGATCGACCGACTGATCGAGGACGCGATGGCCGATCACGACGTCGCCGGCGCCTCCGTCGCGGTCGTCGAGGACGGCGCGGTCGTCCACGCCGAGGGGTACGGCACCGCCGACGCCGCGGCCGGGACGCCCGTCGAACCGAACGAGACCTCGTTCATGGTCGGCTCCGTCGCGAAGCTGACGGTCTGGACCGCGGTGATGCAAGGCGTCGAGGACGGCGAGCTCGAGCTCGACGAGCCGATCGGGACCTACCTCGAGAACTACTCCGTCGAGGGCGAAGACGAGATCACGCTCGCGCACCTCGGCACCCACACGCCGGGGTACGAGGATCGGCTCCAGGGGCTGTTCGTCGACGACGCCGACGCGGCCGACGACTGGGAGGCGAAACTCGAGCGCGAGCTGCCGGCGCAGGTGCGGCCTCCGGGGGAGACGGTGGCGTACTCGAACCACGGCGCCGGGCTCGCGGCGCTGGTCGTCCAGGAGGCCGTCGGCGAGCCCTTCGAGGAGTACGTCGAGCGCGAGGTCTTCGACCCGCTGGCGATGGACGGGGCGACGTTCGAACAGCCCGTCCCCGACGACCGGGGGCCGGTTTCGCAGGGTCACGCCGCGACCGACGACGGGTTCGAGACCGACGATCCGACGATCGTCGGCGTTCCGCCCGCGGGTTCGATGAGCGCGACCGCGACCGACATGGGGAACTTCGCGGCCGCGATGCTCGGCGACGGCGCCCTCGAGGACGAACGGGTCCTCGAGGCCGAGTCGGTCGACGCGATGCTCGAGCAGCGGGCCACGAACCACCCCGCCGTCGACGGCGTCGGCTACGGCTACATGCTCGGCGAGCGCGGCGGCGAGCGCCTGGCCTGGCACACCGGCGGCACCGAGTACTTCAACACGCTGTTCGCGCTGTTTCCCGAAAGGGACGTCGCGCTGTACGTCAGCTTCAACACCGCCGGGACCACGACCGCGCTGGCCGACGTCATCGACGGCTTCGTCGAGCAACGCTTCGGCGGCGAGGAGCCGTCCCTCGAGCCCGATCCCGCCACCGTCGACCGCGCCGACGCGTACGAGGGCGAGTACCGCACCACGGCGTTCCGAACGACCCCCGAGAAGCTCGTCGGACTGGCGGAGTCGATGACCGTTGCCGTGACCGACGAGGGCTACCTCGAGGTCGGCTCGCCCCTCGGCGGCGGAGAGACGCGCTGGGTCGAGGTCGAACCGGGCGTCTTCGAGCCCGCCCCCGAGGAGGACGCGGGGATGTCGCTCTCGACGCTGGCGATCGAGGGCGACGCCCTCTACGTGGACGCCCCGACGGCGCCCTACGAGCGCGTCTCGTGGTACGAGACCGCGACGTTCCAGCTCGGAATCGGCGCCGTCGCAGTCGCGGCGGTGCTGTCGGCGCTGGTCGTCTGGCCGATCAGCGCCTACCGGAGCCGCGGCTGGGGTCGAATGCGAACCCACCTCACCCGCCCGCGGCTGGCGGTACTCGGCGGCGCCGCGGCGGTGCTCGCGGCCGTCGTCGGCCTGCTCGCGAACGCTCTCGCGGATCCGATGCAGTTCGTCTACGGCTACTCGCCGTGGCTGCGGCTCGCGCTCGGGTTCTTCCTCGTCGTTCCGCTCGCGGCCGTCGCCGCGCTGGCGCTCGTCGGCCTCGAGTGGCGCCGAGTCCTCGCGGCCCGCGATCTCGAGGGGGGATCGACCGCGCCGCTCGGGTTGGCGTACCTGACCGCGCTCGCGCTCGCGCTGGCGGTCCTCGCCTGGCAGCTGTGGTACTGGAACCTGCTGACGGCGGTCGGATTCTGAGGCGGACGTCTCGCTCGCCCGCGGTTCCGTTCGCCTCGGGGCGCGGGACGCTTGAGCGATCGGCGATCGCCGTCCCCTCGAACTGTCAGCCGGCGCAGCACTCGCCCGACGTCTTGAAGGCGTCGCGGAGCCTCCGCCGGTATAACATTCGTATGTCTGTAATTCCAACCGACAGCGCCGGTTCGGACGCCCGGTGCAGTTCCCGTTCGCCCTTCGAAAACCGCGGGGCGAACGCCCGTCCGTTTCCGGTCCATCGGTCGGCTCAGGTCTCGCCGAGCGCGAAGCGACGCGAGCCGTTTTCGCAGCCGTGAAATAGTTAAGTGAATCGACGGTCTCGTTCGAGATATGCTACGTGATACCCCGAAACACGCGCTCGAGACCACCGAGCGCTCGCTCGAGATTCTGGAGACGATCGAACGGCTCGAGGGCGCGACAGTCACGGAGCTGGCAACGGAGTGCTCGCTCGCCCCGAGCACGGTGTACAAACACCTCGTGACGCTGCGGTCGAGGGGGTACCTCAACGAGCGGGACGGCACCTACCACGTCGGGTTCCGGTTTCTCAACCTCGGGGAGCACGCCCGGCGACGGATCGTGGGGCGACAGCTCATCGAGGAGACGGTCCGGGAGCTGACCGCCGAAACCGACGAGGAGGTCGATTTCACTGTCGAGGACCACGGGCGAGTGATGACGATCATGGAGTCGTACCACAAGTGGGTCAAGTACGGCGACGACGGCGGAGCCGAACGGTACCGCGCGCGGATCGGATCGTACTACCGCATGCACTCGACAGCGACCGGGAAGGCGATTCTGGCGTCGTACCCCCGCGAGCGCGTCGAGGCGATCGTCGACGCGTGGGGCCTGCCCGCGCGAACGGAACGGACCATCACCGATCGGGGCGAGCTGCTCGAGGAGCTCGGCCGAATCGCCGAGCGCGGGTACGCGGTCGACGATCGGGAGTACGCCGACGGGCTTCGAAGCGTCGGTGTCGCCGTCAACGGTCCCGACGGCGGCGTCGTCGGCGCGATCAGCGTTTCCGGCCCGAGCTACCGTCTCCACGGCGAGGTCCTCCGGACGACGATCCCCGACGCGGTCCGCGACGCGGTGGCCGACCTCCAGCGCGGACTGGTCGACGCGCGCTCCGGATAACCCTCTCCGAACCGATCGTTTTCGGAGATCGAAAGCGACGCTCGATCGGACCCTCGGGCCTCGATCCGGCCTCGGAACCTAGTTTTATGTGATCGCTCGAGGTAGACCGGTGTGTATGGTATTAGCAAGCACGACTGCGGTTCGTGCGGGAGCGACGGCACCGGATCCCAGGACGCGCTCGAACGGAGGGAGACGATGAGCGGTCGGGAGTACGCGCTCGCGTTCCCGATCTGGGTCGAGTTCGGCGCCGGCTCGAGCGAGGCCCTCGGCGACCTCGT
The DNA here is from genome assembly GCF_012163165.1 of Natronococcus sp. JC468. Lineage (NCBI taxonomy): Archaea > Methanobacteriati > Methanobacteriota > Halobacteria > Halobacteriales > Natrialbaceae > Natronococcus > Natronococcus sp. JC468. The sequence goes on along the minus strand of NZ_JAAVUO010000004.1, from coordinate 30,228 downwards.
GGCGTCGCAGGGCTGGGAGAAACCGCTGGTCGTCACCGACCGGGGAATCGTCGACGCCGGGCTGCTCGAGGACGTCACGTCGTCGCTCGCGGCCGCGGGAATCGACCGCGCGGTCTACGACGGCGTCGAGCCGAACCCGACGACGGCGATGGTCGACGAGGCCACGGCGGCGCTCGAGGCCGAAGGCTGCGACGCGATCGTCGCCGTCGGCGGCGGGAGCTCGATCGACGTCGGGAAGGGGGCATCCCTGATGGCGACGAACCCCGGGGAGGTCGCCGACTACGAGGTCAGCTCCCCGTCGGAGGTGGCCGACGCGCCGATCGAGAACCGGCCGCTTCCGCTCGCGACGGTGCCGACGACCGCCGGAACCGGGAGCGAAGTCGACTATTGGGCGGTCATCACGGACGAGGACCGGGAGTTCAAGATGGCGCTCGGCCAGTCGCCGCAGTACCCCGGCGGGCCCTACCTCGGCGCCGAACTCTCGGTCGTCGACCCAGTCCTGACCGAGTCCCTGCCGCCGCGACAGACGGCCGCGACCGGGTTCGACGCGTTCTCCCACGCCCTCGAGAACCGCGTTTCGGCGACGTGCCCCCCGATCGTCGAACCGATGGCCGAGCGCGTACTGGGACTCGTCCCGGAGCACCTTCCGCGGGCCTACGAGGACGGCGACTCCGAGGCCAGGGAGCGGATGCTGTTCGGCTCCCACGTCGCGGGCTTTTGCGAGAACTTCGCCGGATTCGGCGCGATCCACTCGCTGGCGGAGACGACCGGCGGGATGTATCCCTCGATCCCCCACGGGGAGGCGATCGCCGCCTGCACCCCCGCCGTGATGCGGTACAACCTCGAGGCGGTTCCCGAGCGGTACGCCGAGGTCGCCGCGGCGATGGGCGTCGACACCGCGGGCCTCTCGACGAGGGAAGCCGCGCTCGAGTCGGTCGCCGCGGTCGAACGGCTCGTCGACCGACTCGACCTGCCGTCCGGGCTGGGGGAGCTCGGCGTCGCGGAGTCGGACCTGCCGGAGATCGCGACGAAGTCCCTCGACACGATCGAGATCCACGACAACCCCCGCCCCGCAGACGCGGACGACCTCCTCGAGATCGCGACCGCCGCCTACTGATCGATCGCCTCCGAGGCCCGCCTCGGGCCGATAGCGCCGCCCGCGGAGCGACACGCGTTCCCAAAGGTCTAAGTTCTACGGTATCGAATGTCACGAGCGATGGGAAGCGCGTTCAGCGGACAGCTACGGGAGGCGCACGCGACCGCGCGAGAGCGGGCGAACGAACTGAGCGACTGGGACGCCTGGATCGACGGGCGGTCCGTCGAGAGCGATGCGACCCTCGAGACGATCGATCCCGCGGTGAACGAGCCGATCGCGACGGTGGCGCGCTGTGACGCCGCCGACGTCGAGACTGCGGTCGGAGCCGCGGAAAACGCGTTCGACGCCGAGTGGTCCGGGTCGACGCCCCGGGAGCGATCCCGGGCGCTGTCGGAGTGGGCAGATCGGCTCCGCGATCACGTCGAGGAACTCGCCTTCCTCGAGTGTCTCGACACGGGCAAGCCCCGCTCCCAGGCTCGCGGCGAAGTCGAGGGCGCGATCGACACGCTCGAGTACTACGCGTCGCTGTGTCGGGTCCAGGACGGCCGTCAGATCGCGACCGGCGACGACCTCCACCTGTACACGCGCACGGAACCGTACGGTGTCGTCGGACAGATCGTGCCCTGGAACTTCCCAATCTGGGCCGCCGCCTGGAAGCTCGGCCCCGCGCTCGCGACCGGGAACGCGACGGTGATCAAGCCTGCGGCGGACTGTCCGCTCACGACGATCCGGATCGCCGAACTCTCCGAGGGGATCCTTCCCGACGGCGCGCTCAACGTCGTCCCCGGCACCGGGTCGGAGGTCGGCGCCGCGATCACCGCACACGAGGACGTCCGGAAGCTGTCGTTCACCGGGAGCGTCGGCGTCGGCACCGAGGTGATGAAGACCGCCGCCGACACCCTGACGCCGGTAACGCTGGAGTTAGGCGGCAAGTCGCCGTTTCTGGTCTTTCCCGACGCCGACCTCGAGTCGGCGGTCGAAGCGGTCGCGAACGGGATCTTCTACAGCACGGGGGAGATCTGCGACGCGTTCTCCCGCGCGCTGGTTCACGAGGACGTCCACGCGGAGTTCGTCGACCGGTTCGTCGAGGCCGCCGAGTCGCACGTCCTCGGCGACCCGCTCGCCGAGGAGACGACGATGGGGCCGCTGACCTCGCGGGCACAGTACGAGACGGTCTCCGACTACGTCGAGCGCGGGACCGACGAAGGGGCGACGCTGCTGACCGGCGGCGGCCCGCCCGACGAGGAGGCGCTTCGGGACGGCTGGTTCTTCGAGCCGACCGTCTTCGGCGACGTCGACAACGGGATGACGATCGCCCGGGAGGAGATCTTCGGCCCGGTCCAGACGATCGACACGTTCTCGAGCTACGAGGAGGCGATCGAACTCGCGAACGACACCCGGTTCGGACTGGCGGCCGGGATCGGCACCGAGCGAACCGACATCGCCCACGGCGCCGCGGCGGATCTCGAGGCCGGGGTCGTCTACGTCAACGAGTACGGTCCGATCCTGCCGGAAGCGCCCTACGGCGGGTTCAAGGCGTCGGGAATCGGCACGGATCTCGGGACGGAGGTGCTCGAGCACTACCAGCGCACGAAGTCGGTCTACGTCAACCTCGACGAACCCGACTGCTGACGCCGTCGAAAGCTATAACTCTCAATGTGTGTTTGTGACAATCACGTTGGTTGATACCATGATACACATCGGAGTCGATTCTTCGACGGTAGCATCGGCGCTCGCCCGGGCGCGACCATGAACCCGTGGTACCTCTTCGGGCTGGAGGATGCCCGTCGCGGAGAGCGCGGGCTCTTCGTCGTCACCGCGGCGTCGCTCGCGGCGCTTGCGGTCGTCGGCCTTCGGAACCCCCGCGGCCTCAACGAGACGATGAACGCGGCCTTCGAGTGGGTGCTGACCTACTTCGGCTGGTGGTTCATGCTCCTGGGAGTCGTGTTGCTCGTCTTCTCGGCGTTCGTCGTCTTCTCGAGGTACGGGCGGATCCGAATCGGCGGACGGGACGCCAAGCCGGAGTTCGGTTTGCTCTCCTGGCTCGCGATGGTTTTCACCGTCGGGTACAGCGGCTCGATCATCATCTGGGGCGTCGGCGAACCGATATCGATCGTCGCGAACCCCCCGCCGGACCCGGCACCGGTCGCGGGAGCACCGATCGAGTCGCTCGCGCTCGCGTTCATGTACGTCCACGAGGTCTTCCCCGGGCTCGCCATGTGGTACCCGCCGTTCGCGCTGGCGTTCGGACTGATCCTCTACACGCGGGGCATCGAGGAGTACAAGTTCAGCGCGATGCTCGGGGTGGTGCTCGGTGAGGACGGCCACCGCACGCTCTACTGGATCGTCGACCTGGCCGCGCTGATTGCGATCGTCGGCGGCGTCGCCGCGGCCATCGGGTTCTCTGCGCAGGTGTTCTCCGCCCTGCTCGGTTCCGTCTTCGGGCTGCCGGCGACGGCCGTCACCTACGCCCTGTTCGCGCTCCTCGGGCTCGTCTTTCTCGCCGACGTCTGGCTCGGGCTCCACAAGGGAATCCAGAACGCGGCGCGGGCGACGGTCGTCCTGATGCTCGTCTCGTTCGCCTTCCTCTTCGTCGTCGGACCGACGCTGTTTACCGTCGATCTCGGACTCGACGCGGCCGGGGTCTGGCTGGACAACCTGTTCCGACTGTCGCTGTACACCGCCCCGACCGCCGACGGCAACTGGGCCCACGGGTGGACGAGCTTCTGGTGGGCGTGGTGGGCCGCCTGGGGGCTGTTCGTCGGGAGCTTCGTCGCCCGCGTCTCGAAGGGGCGAACGATCCGGGAGACGTTCGTCAGTCTGGTGTTCATCCCGGCCGGGCTCCTCTGGGTGCAACACTCGATCATCGGCGGCTGGGTGCTCGCGCCCGGCTACGTCGGGCCGGCGACGGAGGCGCTGAACAGCGGCGGGATTCCCGCCGCGATCGCGACCGCCGTGACGATCACGCCGTACGGCTCGGTGCTCGGCGTCCTCTTTATTCTCGTCATCGCGGGGTACGTGCTCACCTCGCTCGACTCGGCGGTGTACATCCTCTCGTCGATCACGCTCGGCGACGAAGACCCCAACGCTCGCAACCGGGCGTGGTGGGGCGTACTGCTCTCGCTCCTCGGCGTGATGACGCTCGAGCTCCCCGTCTTCGACGCGATGCAGGCGTTCCCGACGGTGCTCGCGCTCCCGTTTACGCTGTTCCTGCTGGCGATCGCGTACGCGAGTTACGTCGCCGCGCGCGAGTACTACCACGGCGAACTGGACCGCGAACGAGGGGAGGCGTTCATCACGAACTACGATCCGGAGCCGTCGGACGGGGACGACGACTGAAGGGAGTTCGACCCCAACCGTCTCCGAACTCGCCCCACGTCCGCCGCGGCTCGACGGGCGAATCTCGATCTGAATAGCTACCTCATTCACCTATTATACCTCTGTAGAGATAGCTGCCTATTCCAATTGACGAATCGTAATTCGTGTGAGTGTACTCGAGTTCTCCCGTACTGATATAGCTCTAAGAACGAAATACTGGTCCGGATAACACCGGATCGAATGTCCGCGGGCTCCGCTCTCTCGTCTCTCGTTCGCAGGCCCAAATAGGCCCAAACACCTGACTATTGACTACTTCCTATCGTCGCCGAGAACGGCGAAAACGTCACGGCTCGACAGCTGTAGAGTCGATAGTAGTTCTAATTAGGAGCAAAATCGATGCCGTGAAGAAATCATCAGAAATAGTGGACGAGAGGGGATTCGGTCGTCCCCTGTATCGGGCTCGCGTTCGGAACACCGGAGCTGCGCTCGAGGAGTTTCGACTCCACGGGGAGCGAGGTGACTCTCGCCCGCGCTCTCGGACGGCGGGTACCGAACTCGAGCGGTCAGACGGTTTACTGGAAGTCAGTTCCGGCGCAACCGCCAGACGGGTCGCGGTTGCGTCGGAACACCGGTACAGCAATCCGTATCAGAAGGGAATCCCGACCGTTGCGGCGACGAACAACAACCCGGGAATCGACGCGGTCGCGAGCGCCAGCAGGTGGGGCGCGGGCGTCTCGCCGACGGCGGTCCTGGCGTTCGCGACGCCGGCGATCGTAAACAGAGCGCTGGCGACGAGAAACAGCGCGATCGACCAGAAGACGCTCGCGTCGTGACGGGCGCGAACCGCCGGGGCGTCGAGCGTGTAGTGGAAGGCGAACAGGTCGGCCCACTGGGTGTTGTGAAACGCGTACAGCTGCGATTCCGACAGCGGCGCGACGTGGTGGACGTCGGGAACCAGCCCCCAAATCCCGCCGATCGCGACGATCCACAGCGGCACCCACGCGGGGAGTCGGAACCGGAGTGCGATCGGCGTCGCGACCAGGAGCGCGAGCGACGCGCCGAGCAGGAAGTGTGCGATTGCGGGAGCCATCGGAATCGACCGACCGGGGGGCCGGACGAAACGAGGTTCCACGCTCCGAGGCTTCAGTAATCGGCGAGTACAGCGACCGGTCAGACGGCGTACCGAGCGTACCGATCGGTTTCCGATCGGCGCTCGAGGCGACCGATGCGGGGGGCCCTCTCGATCGATCCCTTCTCCGGGCGAGCCGCCGCCCAGTTTCGACCACCGGTAATCGGACCTTGCTCGAGGGCGGGACCGACGAGCTATCGGCGTCGGGACGGACGTTCCAGGGAGTCGTCGGGCGGGAAGCAGTCCAGCTCCTCCGCAACGCCGAACACCCGGTCGGCGTTCGTCCCGTCGGCCAGAGAGACGGTCTCGCTCCAGTCGGAGCCGATCACCTGTCGCTCCGCGAGCTTCGGCAGGTGGATCCGGGTCAGCCGGAACCGGGCGCGCTCGACCGCTCGCTCGTCGAGCTCGGCGGGCTCGAGCTGGTGGCGACGGGCGGCGACGCTCCGCGAGAGCTCCTCGAGCCCGATCGCCCCGTCCAGCCGCAACAGTTCGTGAAGGACGAGCTGGCGGTCGGCGCTGGCAAGTACCTCGAGCGCCTCTGTTCGGTCCATCGCTACGCGAATCCAGCGGCGGTACCCGCAAAACGCCTCGGTCAAATCACGTTGGGTCGGTCTGCAGTCGCAACCCACGGACCGCCGACGCGACGGGACCGGACGCCGGCGTTCTCGAGGAGCCGTCCGGGAACCGCCCTGACCGCGCCGCGTGTCGATCCCTCGAGAAGCGTTCGCGGCGTCCGTACGAGTCGAGCGATCCTGAGCGAGCGGCTCTCCGTCCCTCGAGCCCGGCGCCGCGACGGCGATCAGACTCCGTCCGCCGAGCGATCGTCGTCCTCGTCCCCGACGATCTCGAACGACGTCGATCCGCACCGGCAGCCGTCCCTGGCGCCGATCGGCTGGACGGTCCCGTCGGCTTCGATCCTGGCGGCGTAGGCGGACTCGCAGGACGTGCAGACGGCCATCCGTCGCCGGTTCCCCTCCTCGCCATCCACCATGGGTCGCTCGTACGATCCGCGGCGTAATGGTTGTACTGTCAGCCGAACGACTCGTTCTCGGTCGTCCCGACCGCTACGGGGCTCGAGTCACCCTCCCGCCGGGCTCGCCGTACCGACGGCGGTCGACCAGAGTCCGGCGAGGGCGGCCCCGAACGTGAGGACGATCGCGATCGTGAAGCTCCCGGTGTAGGCGACGGTCGCGGTTCCGAGCGGCGGCATCGCCAGCGCGGCGACGCCGATCGCGACGTTGAAGACGCCGACGACGGCGGTGTCCTTCTCGGGGGAGTAGACGGTCATCACCAGCGGGATGTACAGCGTCGCGGAGCCGCCGAGTCCGAGCCCGATCAGGAAGATCGCGACCGGCAGCGTCGGTGCCCCGGAGACGAACAGCACGGCGATGCCCGCGGCGGCGGAGACCAGCGACGCGAGGAAGGCCCGCCGGGAACCCACGACGTCGGCGAGGTAGCCCCCGCCGATCCGAGAGATGATGCTGACGCCGCCGATCAGGCCAAATGCGGCCGACGCGCCCGCCTGGGTCAGCCCGCGGTCGGCGAACAGGTCGACGGCGTACGCCGCCAGCAGCTGGTACCACGCGAACGACAGCGCGATCCCGACGAACAGCAGCCGAAAGGTGCGAGTGGCGCCGAGTCGGGCGAGCCACGCCAGGAGTTCGTCGGCGCTCGCGGTCGATCGCTCGGCCCACGGAGGACGCCGACAGACCAGCCCCGCGAGCAGGAACGCGGCCGTCGTCAGGGACATGACGAGCAGGAAGCCGGCGCGAACCCCGAGCTCCGCGAGGACGAACTGCCAGACCGGCGGGAGGACGGCCAGCCCGAGCCCGTTTCCGACGAATATCAGCCCCGTCGCGGCGCCCCGGCGAGTCTCGAACCACCGCGGGACGACCGACGCGAGAACCACGAACGCCGTCCCGAGGGCGAGTCCGAGGGTGGCGAAGACGGCGACCAGTCCGACGACCGACTCCGCGACGTACAGCGCCGGCGCCAGCAGCCCCGTCGCGAGCGAGCAGGCCAGCAACAGCGAGCGAGTGCCGAGTCGAGTGCCGAAGACGCCGACGAGCCCGGAGCCGATGAAAAAGGTGAACAGCATGATGGCGAACACGCCCGACAGCGCGAGCGGGGCGACGCCGAACGCGTCGCTGAACGGTTCGCGGAAGATGCCGTACGACAGCGGCGTGCCGAAGGTAAAGACCATCGCGACGGCGCCGGCGATCGCGACCAGCCAGCTGTGGCGTCCGTCGGGGCGCTCGACGCGTTCGGTGTTCACGACATCCCGTCGACCGCGCTCGGTCGAAAGGATTCTGATCCGCGGCCGGGTCGTCGGAGCCGCCTCGAGGGAGAGCGACTCACGCGGGCTCGAGGCGCGGGCCTCGGGACCGGCCCGGCGACTCGACGGCGTTTCCCGCCGCGGGCGAATCGACGCCGGGACCCCGTCTCACTCGTACCACTCCGTGTACTCGGAGCAAGACTCGCACGAGACGTGGGTGACCCACTCCTCGCCCCGCTCGTGTTCGGCCGGCGCGACGCGGGAGAGCTTCAGGTTCGAGGAATCGCACTCGGGACACTGCGGCGGGATCGACTCACTCATTCGAAAACATGTCCAACACAAACAATAATAAACATTGTCATTACCCGGGCGGAACCGTTCGGTCGCGAACGGACCCCGCTCCGACGGCCCCGCCCTCCTCGAGATCGGGCGATCTCGGTCGGTCGGGACCGCGTCGGAAGCGTCCCGAGTAGGCGATCCCCGACGCCCGGGTTTCCCCACCCTACGCCGTCGACGATCGCGGACGGATCCGGTAGCCGAGAGCTACGGCGCGCCGTAGCCCGGGGAAAACGATCGCATCCGGCAATTACCCATATTCCGTGCGGGTGACGGTAGCACGATGACACGCCGTTCGAAGGACGAGGTACGGGTGGTCGAGAACCCGTTCGTCGCCGGCTCCGTCGCCGAAGCGCTGTACGACCTCCTCGGCCGAACCGGGGCGCCGCTGACCGCCGCGGAGTTCGCCGCGCGCGTCGATCGCGACCGCGCCGCGGTCGCCGAGACGCTCGAGTCGTTCGCCGCCCTCGGCATCGTGACCGAGCGAGCCGGGTCCCCGCCGACCTACGCGCGCAACGACGATCACTTCCCCCGGGACCCCGCGGCGGCGCTCGCCCGGGAGCGATCGTTCGCGGATCTCGAGGCCCGCATGGACGAGCTCGTCGACCGCGTGTGGCGCTACCAGCGGCGCTACGACGCCGAGACTCCGCTGGGCGTCGACGTCTCGAGCGCGGACGTAACCGAGGCCGACCTCGCCGACTGGGAGGCCGCCCGCGCGGAGCTTCGCTGCCACGAGCGCGCGCGTCGGATCCGACTGCACGACGCGGTGTCAAACCCACCCGAGCCCGCGGAGCGGTTCTGATCCCGTCGGACAGCGGTACGAACGGGCCGCCACCGGAAGGGGAGGCGACTCGAGGCGGCAGGCGACGTCACGGCTCGTAGGCGTCGCGGTGGATCACGAGCTCCTCGCCGTCGACCGCCACGGCGACGACGATCTCGTCGCCGTCGGCGTCGAACGGGACGGCGAGAAACCGCGTCGGCGGCAGCGTCTCGGCGTCGGCCGACCAGATCCGGCTGCCCTCGCCCAGGCGCTCCGAGTAGGCGACCAGCTCCGCGGCCTCGACGGCCGACGCGTCCGAGACACGGATCGTCGCCATCTCCGTCTCCGAGTCGTACTCGACGCCGTCGACGATCCGGTAGCGCTCGTCGTCGATCGGGTCTCCGTCGGGCACCGCCGCCGTCGGCTCTTCGTAGGGAAGAAATACCGTCCAGTCGCCGCCCTCGGTGAGGACGACGAACCGCTCGGCGATCCGGCCCCCGTCGCCCGCGGTCGGCTCGTAGCTCGCCTCGACGAGCGCGGCCGCCTCGCCCTCGAGGAGCGCCTCGAGCGACGCGGCGTCGAACCAGGACTCGATCCCGGGAACGTCGCGAACGTCGTCGGCGTCGAACTCCCCGTCGACGAGCTCGCGGTCGTAGCTCTCGAACTCGACCGACTCGTACGGCAGCCCCCGCTCGCCGATCTCGTCGATCGCCTCGGGACCGAACGGACTGGCGCTGTGGGTGCGGGTCGCCACCGCCTCGAGATCGCCCTCGATCGCCGCCGCGACGTAGGCGTCGAGGACCTCGAGGGCGGGGTGGTCTTCGCCCGCATCGTCGTTCGCGTCGCGTTCCCCGTTCGTCTCCTCGCCCGTCTCGCCCTCCTCGGTCGCGCTCTCGACGGACGGATCGGCGCCGCGCGCTCCGTCCCGATCGTTCCCGTCACCGAGACAACCCGCGAGCGCGGCCGCGGCCGTCGCAGCCACCCTCGCGACGTATCGTCGCCGTCTCATGCTCGAGGTAGTGAAAATCAGGATATAAATATCTTCTACTCTACCGGTCGGGGCGGGCGTCGATTGCCGTTCGGCTGTCCCCCCGACGCCCGGTTCGGTCGCGACGCGGCGGGACGATCGGTCGTCGCGTCGAACAGTGTCGCGCTCGGAACGGTCGAGCAGCGCTTTTCTACGGCGACGACGTACTGTGTTACATGCCAACACCGCTCGAGAATCTCCGACGGCGGTACGAGACGACCGAGACGAAGTGCCCGGACTGCGGGTACGTCGACGAGGGCCGCAACTGGGAGAGTCGAACGGACGGGAAGCGGGTGGTCTACCGCCACGTCTGTCCCAGCTGCTCGGCGAGCCGCGAGCACACGTTTCGACTAGGGTGAGCGTGTGAGCGAACGCCCCGCGGCGATATAAAGCGTTATGCGCTCGAGGACGCTCTCTAGAGCGTGAATGTACCGGGGCGAGGCCGACGACCGACGGGGGATACGATGGAGCTGAATCGTCGCGAGTTCGCCGCCGCGGGCGTCTCGCTGTCGACGCTGCTGGCGGGCTGTGCCGACGACTCGAGCGCGGAGGACGGAAACTCGAGCGGTAGCGACGGAAACGAGACGGAAGACAGCGGAAGCGAGGGCGACGGAAACGAGTCGGAAGGCGACGGAAACGAGTCGGAGCCCGAACTCGACGACGACGAGAGCGCGGCGTCGGGGGAGGCCAACGAGTCCGACGGAAGCGCCGACGAGAGCGAGGCCGAGATCTACGAGGACGAGTCGATCTCCGGCGAAATCTCGCTCTCGGAGGCCGCGGCACGTCACCTCGAGGTCGAGCGCCACACCTTCACCTGGGCCGACGAGCCGCCCAGCGAGTTCTGCCAGGTTCACGCGATGCTCGGGAACGTCGGCGGCGCGGAGTTCACGGCCACCGCGACCGCCCGCGTCTTCGACGCCGACGGCAACGAGCTCTCCTCGACGACTGACCCCGGGATGGAGGGGCCCGAGCCGGGCGTCGACGACGCGGTCCACTCCTTCGAGCTGAACAACTGCGCGGACGCCGCCGCCTACGAGCTCGAAATCGGCGACGTCAAGGCCAACGGCGACGGGGTCGAGCCCGTGGAGCGACACCTGTTGCGCGTGATCGTCCAGGATGGACTCGGCGACCCGATCGATAACGCAACCGTCAGCGTCGAGGAGCGCGGGCTCGGCGGCTGGGGGGAGACCCGGACGGTCGACGAGCACGGCCAGGCCGAGTTCGAGTTCCAGCCGGGAGCGTACACGCTCACCGCGACCGCCGAGGGGTACCCCACGCTGGAGGACGTCGTCGAACTCACCGGGAACATGCAGTACACGGCGACGCTCCGGGCCAACGGCTGAGAGCGGGCGCCGTAGCGAGCACCGCGAGTCGGCCCCCGTCTCGAGGGAGTGTGTCAATCGCGTCCGGCGACCCTCGTTCGGTCGGCGCCCGCGTCGGTCGCCGGCGCGGGCAGGGACCGTCGGAGTTTCTCGCCGACCCGTTCCGCGATCGGACGGTCGCGCTCGGGGGTGGCCGTCGCCGCCGCGTACCGACACACCTCGTCGCGCAGCCGGCGGCGCTCGCGCCGCGTGAAGCGGGTGCAGCCGTCGTCGAGCTTCTCGAACGCGCGGCGCGCCGCGGGCGGAAGCGGCCCGGTCGCCGCGGGCGCGGCGGCTTCTAGTTCGATCCGATCGAGCAGGACGTGGTGGAGCACCCACCGCTGCGCTCTCGACAGCTCGAGGGTGGCCTCCTGGCGTTCGGTTGCGGCGGTCATGTGGCGTGCTCGGACCGTCGACGGGGACCCCCGAAACGGTGTTTCCAAACCGATTTGGCGGTGGTTGTGCGTGCAAGTCCCGCGTTCGTGACGGTCTCGCGGACGGACTCGACGACCGCGAGCGCCGGGTTCGCCCGGCCGTCCGACCACGAGGCCAAGCTATTTTGTCGCCGGCGCGCCCCCGTCGAGACGAATGGAGTACGACACGGTTCACGAGCGGTTCCTCGAGCTGGAGGCCGAACTCGACCTGTTCGATCGTCGGATCGACGGCGTCCCGTTCTGGGAGCGGGCCCGGTTCGAGATCCACAAGGAGGTCGTCCGGAAGACGACCGCGTTCGGACGGGCTCGCTCCGAACCCGACGTCCGCCGCGGTCGGCTCCGGCAGCTCTCCGGGCTCGCTCGGAACCTCGTCGTCCGCAACCCGTACCTCTCGCCGTCCAGCGAGATCGCCGTTTTCGGACACGCCCGCCGGAAGCGCCTCGCGGACGGCTACTGGTGGGACATCTACACCGATCCGATCCTCGAGGCGCTCGAACTCGACGCCGTCTCCCTCGAGAAACCCCGGAACTACGCCCACCACACCCCGGCGAAGACGGACGACCTCCGGTACCTCGACCTCGTCAAGTACGGCGGCAACCTCCGTCGGAAGCTCGCCCCGCCCGAGGTGTTGACCGCCACCAACGAGCGCGAGCTCGCGTCGGTCGAGGCCGCCTTCGAGGACGCGTTCGACGCCCCGATCGACGTCGTCGACCGCGTTCGGACCGATCTGGTCACGCGGCGCTGCCGACGCCCGCTCTACCGACGCCTGCTCGAGCGGATCAACCCGGAGCTCGTCGTCGTCGTCGTCGGCTACGTCAGGGGGACGGCGATCGACGTCTGTCGGGAGCTGTCGATCCCGGTCGTCGAGCTCCAACACGGCGTGATCAGTCCGTACCACGCCGGCTACGCCTACCCGGGCGAGGGTCCCGAGCGGACCTTTCCCGACTACCTCTTCACCTTCGGCGAGTTCTGGGGACGGTCCGTCGAACTGCCGATCCCCGAGGACCGCGTTTACCCCGTCGGCTACCCCCACCTCGAGGCCGAGGCGGCCGCGTACGACTCGGGGGCGAGCGAGGGGGTGCTGTTCGTCTCCCAGGGGACGATCGGCGCGGAGCTGTCGCGCCTGGCCGTCGAGCTCGCGGAGCTGATCGACGCCGAGATCGTCTACAAGCTCCACCCCGGCGAGTACGACGGGTGGCGCGAGCGCTACCCGTGGCTTGTCGGCTCGGACGTCGAGGTGGTCGCCGACGCCGACCTCTACGCACTGTTCGCCGACGCCGGCGCCCAGGTCGGCGTCTACTCGACGGCGCTCTACGAGGGGCTGTACTTCGACCTCGAGACGTACCTGCTGGACTGTCCCGGCGTCAGCCAGTTACGACCGCTGGTCGACGAGGGGGCCGCGACGGTCGTCGGCTCCGCGCCCGAGCTCGCGGACCGCCTCGGCTCGCCGTCGTCGGGAGGGGTCGACAACGTCGAACGGTTCTTCAGACCGGGCGCGATCGACAACGTCGCCGACGCGCTCGAGCGAGTCCGCGAGCGGAGCTGATTCCGTCGGCTGCGGTCGGCGAACGCCCGATCGCGCCTCGAGAGCCGTCGCCGGAGCCTCCCGCTGGCGGCTACCGAACGTGCTGGCGAACGTCGCTCAACCGCTCGGCGGCCTCCTTGAACCCGGCGCCGCGGCGCTCGTGGCCCCGCCAGATCTCCGTGATGATCGGCCCGTCGAAGTCCTCGTATATCGGCATGAGCCGATCGAAGTCGATCTCGCCGTCGCCGATCTGGAGCCCCTCGCCGTCGACGCCCGCCGCGTCGGCGACGTGGAGGTAGGCGGTGTACGGGCGAAGGGTTCGCGCGTGCTCGAGGAGGTCCTCGCCGGCGTAGTTACACCACAGCTTCGCGTGGGCGGTGTCGTAACAGATCCGGCGCCCGGTGCGCTCGCAGAAGTCCGCGATCTCCTCGGCGCCCATGAAGTTGTTGTGGTACTGCTGGCCGCCGTAGAGCCACGGCAGCGGCGGCATGTTCTCGATCAGCACCTCGACGCCGGCCTCCTCGAGTTCGGCGACGCTTCGCTCGAGGGCGGCGTTGAGCTCGGGGACGGCCTCGCGGTCCATCGCGTCGGCCGTCACCCCGCCGGGATGGACGACGATCGGCGGCCGGTCGGTCGCGGGAAACCGCGGCGCGATCTCCTCGCGGGTCAGATCGATCGTTCGCTGGATCACGTCGACCGCCCGTTCCCGGGCCGCCTCGTCGGTCGCGCTGGGGTTGACGATCTCGTGGCCGACCTGCTCGGGAGCGTGGATCCCCAGCTCCTGTTCGTAGGCGTCGAGCTCGAAGTCGGCCTCGAGGTCCGCGCCGTTGACGCGGAACTCGAAGAGGTCGGGATCGCCCCAGTCGTGGTCGTCGATGTCGGAAAAGCGGACGACGACGCCCCACCCCTCGAGGGAGGGATCGTACGTCTCGGCGACGCCGCTCTCGAGGTCCGTCCACCGGAGGGTCTCGTCGGCGCCGATCGCCCGCGCGACCGAGGCTCCGACGACCGCCTCGTACTCCTGTGGGGAGATCCCCTTCGCGGGGCTCTTCGCGGTCAGGTCCTCGCGGGCGATGGTCTCCCCGGGCTCGATCGCCCGGGTGGTCACGAGGCTCTTCGCGAGCGAGACCCGATTGTTGTACTCCCCGCGGGTCAGGTACCGGCGGTGACTCCCCAGGCTCTCCTCGACGGCCCGCACGTCGTCGACGAGCTCATCGAACTCGTCGGGCTCGAGGCTCGCGTCGTGGTCAGGGCCCTCGAGCTCGCGGTCGAGCGTGATGTGGCGCTCGAGGATCGCCGCGCCCATCCCGACGGCCGCCGTCGAGACGGCGGTGCCGCGCTCGTGGCCCGAGTAGCCCACGGGGACGTCGTAGCGCTCGTCGAGCTCCTCCATGAACCGCAGGTCGAGGTTGTGGTACGGCGCGGGGTAGGTGCTCCGGCAGTGCAACAGCGCGTACTCGGCGCCGCGGTCCTCGAGGAACTCGACGGTTCGCCGGATCTCGCCCTCCTCGGCCATCCCGGTCGAGAGCGCGAGCGGCTTGCCAGTCTCGAGGACTCGCTCGAGGAGAAACCGGTTGGTCAGGTCGGGCGAACCGATCTTGTAGGCGGGCACGTCGAGCGTCTCGAGGAAGTCGACGCTGGCCTCGTCCCACGGCGAACAGAGGAACTCGAGGCCGGCCTCGCGCGCGTACGTCGCGAGCTCCCGGAACGCGGCGTCCGACAGCGAGACGCGCTTGAGGTTCGAGACGGTGTACTCGACGCCCAGCTCGGCCGTCGAGGGGCGGTCGACGACGGCCTCCCGGTAGGTGTCCTCGAGCCGTCGTTTCTGGAACTTGACGGCGTCGACGCCGGCCGCGGCGCTCGCGTCGACGAGCCGCTTGGCCCGCTCGAGACTTCCGTTGTGGTTGACCCCGGCCTCGGCGATCACGTACGCGGGTTCGCCCTCGCCGATCGCCCGGCCGTCGATCGACACCTGGACAGACATGTATTCACCCAGTTATTCAGCCTACAAAACAGTTCTTGGATCCAATGCCGGTCACGGCTCCGCCGCGGTGTCGAGGTAGGGCGCGCAGACCCGCCGGATCCCCTCCCGGAGATCGATCCCGGGTTCCCACCCGGTTTCGGCGGTCATCTTCGAGGCGTCCGCACAGGTGTCGTGGACGTAGACCGATTCGGGAATCGGGTTCTCGACGTACTCGGGGTCGATCTCGGTGCCGAGCTCGTCGTTGAGCAGCTCGACGACCGTCTCGAAGTCGTGGGCGGTCCCGGTCCCGAGGTTGTAGACGCCCGTGAGCTCGTGGTCGGCCGCCAGCTCGAGGCCGCGGACGATGTCGTCGACGTGGGTGAAATCCCGCGTCTGGGAGCCGTCGCCGTAGAGCTTCGGCCGACGGTCGTGGGCGAGGTCGTCGGCGAACTGGGCGATCACGTTGGCGTACTCCTCCTTGTGGGCCTCGCCGCCGCCGTACCCCTGGTAGACCGAGAACAGTCGCATCCCGGCCGTGTTCATGTCGTAGTGGTTGGCGAAGTACTCGGCGTAGCGCTCGCGGGCGAGCTTCGAGGCCTCGTAGCCGGTGTTGGCCGCGATCGACATGTCCTCCGGCGAGGGCTCGGTCCGGCTGCCGTAGATCGAGGAGGTTGAGGCGTAGACGACGGTGTCGCAGCCGTCCTCGCGGGCCTGCTCGACCGTGTTGACGAAGCCCTCGACGTTGACGCGGGCCCCGCGGGCGGGTTCGTCCTCGTGCATCGCGTACGAGGACAGCGCCGCGAGGTGAAACACGACGTCGACGTCGGTCGGGAGGTCGTCCTCGAGCACGCTGCGGTCGCGGAAGTCGACGCTCGCATCGAGATTCTCGGGGGTCCCGAGCGAGCGGTCGTCGACGACGACGACCTCGTTGTCGCTGGCGAGACGGTTCGCGAGGTTCGACCCGATGAACCCGGCGCCGCCGGTTATGAGGACGCGTTGATCGTTCACGATCGTTCTTGTCGGGCGTCGTCGCATAAGCTTCTCGCTCTCGCCCGACGCGTGGGCCCGTCCCGTCGGTCGCGATCCCGCGGTCGTTCGCCGCTGCGAGACCGTTCTGCTGGGGTTTATGTCGCCCCTCGGACAACCGCCTGCAACGCATGATCACCGCCATCGTTCCCGCCCGCGGCGGCAGCAAGGGGATCCCCAGGAAAAACGTCGCGTCCTTCCTCGGCGCGCCGCTGATCGCACACACCATCGAGCAGTCCCTCGAGAGCGACCGCGTCGACGCCACGTACGTCTCGACCGACGACGACGAGATCGCCGCGACGAGCCGCGAGGCCGGCGCCGACGTGATCGAGCGTCCGGCCGAGATCGCGGGCGATCGCTCCCCGACCGAGGCGGCGCTGCTCCACGCCGTCGAGGAGCTCCGGACGAGGGGTGAGGCGCCCGAGATCGTCGTGTTGCTCCAGTGCACCTCGCCGCTGCGGCGCCCGGGCGACATCGACGAGGCGGTGTCGCTGCTCACCGAGGCGGGGTACGACTCGGCGCTGAGCGCCTGCGAGGATCACGCTTTCTTCTGGCGGGAGGGCGACGACGGCGCGGCGCCGATCAACTACGACCCCGCCGATCGGCCGATGCGCCAGGAGATGGAGACGCGGTACCGCGAGAACGGCTCGATCTACGCGGTCCGGACCGACCTGCTCGAGCGCGAGGGCTGTCGGCTCGGCGGCGAGATCGGAATCCACGAGATGCCCCGCCACCGCAGCGGGGAGATCGATACGCCCGAAGACCTCGAACGGCTCGAGGCGATCGCCCGGGCCCGCGAGTTCGAACACCTCGCCGGGGGGATCGCGCCCCGATGAACGTCTTCTTTGTCAACGACACGACGACGAGTTCGAACTGGGGGTGTCGGGGGACGACCCGTGCACTTCGGGGACTGGTCGACGACGCCGGCGGCGAGATCACGCACACGCTGTTCCTGGAGTCGATGGACGACCCGCGCCGCCTCGGCGAGGCCGTCTTCGAACCGGGATCGTTCCCGGCGCGACTGAGCAAGTTCGCGTTCCAGCAGGCCGATGTCAGGGAGCGGGCGCTGCGGGCGCTGCGGGCGCTCCCGTCGACCGACCGCCGCGGCGCCTACAAGCGCTACGAGTCGCTCACCGGTCGGTGGGACGACCTGCCGGTGACGTTCGCGGAGTACCCCGAGGCGGCCGACGCGGTCGAACGGGGCGAGCGCTTCGCGTTCGAGCGGGAGGCGATCGCCTCGAGCGACGTCGTCCTGATCAACGGCGAGGGCAGCGTGTACGACCGCCAGCGCAAGGGGCGGATGATGTTTTTCATCGCCTACCTCGCGACCCGCCGGTACGACACGCCCTGCCTGCTGGTCAACCACACCGCCGACCTCCACGACCCCGTGATGAACACGCTTGCCGAGAACGTCTACCCGCTGCTCGAGGACGTGGTCTTCCGTGAGCCGTACTCGGCTCGGGCGGCCGAACACGCCGTCCCGGGGACGGCCGCGGACCACCTGGGCGCCGACGCCGCGTTCACCTACGACCCGGTCGACGACCGGGAGCGGTGGGCGTCGGTCGCCGGCCGCGACGGCTACTTCGACGTCTGGCCCGACTCGGCGGCGGGGTTCGACCCGGACGAGCCCTACGTCTGCGTCGGCGGGAGCTCGATCTTCAATCGCCCCGATCGACCGCCGTACGATCCCGAGCCCGCCTACGAGCAGCTTTGCGCCCGCCTCGAGGAGGAGGTCGCGCCGGTCGTCCTGACGGCCTCCTGCTCGAGCGACGCCGAGCTGTTCCGCCCGCTGGCCGAGCGCGAGGGGTACCCGCTGATCGGACCGCACACGCCGGTTCGACAGGCGATCGACGTGCTCTCGGCCGCCGAGGTCTACGTCAGCGGGCGCTGGCACCCGAGCATCTACGCGCTGGTCGGCGGGACGCCGATCGTCACGCTGACCGCGAACACCCACAAGACGCGGGGGATCGTCGAGCAGGCGGGGCTGGACGCCCCGACGTTCGACGCGCTCTCGTTGCACGAGGCAGTCGAGCCGATCGTCGAGCTCGCGGGCTCGTACGCCGACCGCGGCGAGGCGCTTCGCGAGCGCCTGCGTGAGCGCAGCGCGGAACTCGCCGACGACGCGGGCCGAAACGTGCGCTACCTCGAGTGAGTGCCCTCGAGGCGCCGTTTCAGCGCGTCCGTGATCGTCGGCGGTAACAGCCGGGCCGCGAGTTGCTTGCCGCGTCTGGTCCCGTACTCGAGGGCCTTCTCCCGTCGGCTCGTCCGCTCGAAGCGCTCGAAGTAGGTCCGCTGGTAGCGCCGATCGGGCGCGACGGCGTCGGGCCCCTCGTAGGGCGCCGAGAGCTCGTAGCGGGGAATCTCGGCGAGGTCGGACTCGGGGTCGGTCGTGTGGATCCCCCGCTCGTCGAACCCGATATTCGAGACGAGATTTCGTGCGGGGACGACCGAGAGCCCGTTGTTGATCGTGATCGCGAACCGCCAGGGCTTGCTCCAGGCGACCGACTCGCCCTCGTAGCGCTTCCGGAAGCGTTCGAACTGGTAGGCGACCTGCTCGTCGTCGCAGATGACGTCCCGAACGCGGTTGCGCACCTCCGGGTCGGCCCACTCGCGCATCTCCGGATCGTAGTGCTCCCAGGCGCGGCGCCAGGTCGCCCACCCCCAGACGCCCTGGTAGGTCACGAAGTGGTAATCTTGGCGGTCGGCCTTCCAGGTCTCGTGGCGGTTCGTCCCGTTGACCGACATGATCCGTTCGTCGTCGCGGTAGCGCTCGAGCATCGCCTCGCAGAACTCGAAGAAGGACTCGTTGGGCACGCAGTCGTCCTCGACGAAGATCGCCTCCCGCTCGCGCTCGAACACCCAGTCGATCCCCTCGTGGACGCTCGCGACGCCGTGGTTGCGCTCGCGGTACGTGCGACGGACGTCGCAGTCCCAGTCGATCCGGTCCTCGACGGCGGCGCGGGCGGCCGCGCAGCGCTCGGCGTCGCGCTCGTCGACCGGGCCGTCGGCGACGACGTACAGCGTCTCGGGCTCGACCGCCGCGACCGCCTCGATCATCCGCGCGGTGGTGTCCGGACGGTTGTAGAGAAACACCGCGACGGGCGTCTCGCAGTTCGCTCCCATCCCTCAGCGTCCCCCGTCGGGCGCCCGCTCCTGGCTCGAGTGCTCGTCGCTTCCCATACGGACGACAGCCCGTCACCGCAACTAAACAATTGTGCTGGCGGCCCGCCCGACGGCCCTGCACCCGCCCGCAGGGCGCGCCGAGCGTAACCTTATTGCACGGATGGTCGGGAATCCGTGTATGATCGTTCCCGCCCTCGAGGGTGGTCCCGAATGAGCGAGCCGCGGGTGTCGGTGATCGTCCCCGTCTACGACGATCCCGAGGGCCTTCGCCGGACGCTTTCGTCGCTGGTCGACCAGACCGTCGACGACTACGAGGTCGTCGTCGCCGACAACGGCTCGACCGACGAGACGCCCCTCGTCGCGCGCTCGTACCGGGACTCCCGTCCGGAGCTGCTCACCCTCGTCACCGAGTCGGAGGTCCAGGGCTCCTACGCCGCGAGAAACGCGGGCATCCGGGCCGCCAGCGACGACGCCGAGATCCTCGCCTTCCTCGACGCCGACTCGACGGTCGAAGCCGACTGGCTCGAGCGGGCGGTCGCCGCGATGGACGCCGCCGGATGCGACTACATGGGGTGTCGGGTCGAGATCCTCGAGGCCCCCGACGAGGGACTCGTCGGGCGGTACAACCGGCTCTCGGGGTTCCCGGTCGAACGCTACGTTCGCGAACAGGGGTACGCCCCCACGACCTGCCTGCTGATTCGACGCGAGGTCGTCGACGACGTCGGGACGTTCGACGACCGCCTCGTCTCGGGGGGCGACCTCGAGTTCGGCCGTCGGGTCCGGCGGGCCGGCTGGGAGCTCCGTTACGAACCCGACGCCGTCGTCTTCCACCCGCCCCGATCGACGCTGCGCGAACTCGTCGGCAAGTACGTCCGGATCGGTCGCGGGATCGAGCAGAAACGCCGCCTCCACCCCGAACTCGAGCACGGTCGGGGGCTCGCCGACCCGCGCCAGTACCTCCCGCCGCGACCCTCGTCCGTCCGGGGGGAGCTCGAGGCGGTCTGGGACGGGCTCGGCGCCTCCGAGAAGCTGCTGTTCTACGGGCTGCGGTACGTCCTGAACCTCGCGAAACGGCTGGGGCAGTTCCGGGAGCTCCGGAGCCGGAGGTAGGCGCCGGGAGCGCGACGCGCCCGCGAGCGAGCCGTCGCCCCCGCGCCGATCACTGCATCGCGTAGAGGTCAGCGTACCGGCCGCCCTCGTCGAGCAGTTCCCCGTGGTCGCCCCGCTCGACGATCCGACCGTCCTCGACGGTGTGGATCCGATCCGCCCCGCGGACCGTCGAGAGGCGGTGCGCGATCGCGAGGATGGCGTAGTCGCGGTCCATCTCCTCGATGGCGGTGTGGACCCGGTCCTCGATCCCCGAGTCGAGGTCGCTGGTCGCCTCGTCGAGGATGAGGACATCGGCGTCTTTCAACAGCGCGCGGGCGAGCGCGACGCGCTGGCGCTGGCCGCCGGAGAGCCGGACGCCGTCGTCGCCGAGTTCGGTATCGTACCCCTTCGGCAGGTCGTCGAGGAACTCGGTGACGTGGGCGATCTCGCAGGCCCGCTCGATCTCGCGCTGGCTCGCGTCGCGGTTCCCGACGGTCACGTTGTGCCGGAGCGTGTCGTTGAACAGGAACGGGTTCTGGCGGACGACCGCGACCCGCGATCGCCAGTCGGTGACGTCGTACGCCGACAGCGGTCTGCCGGCGACCGTGATCCCCCCGCCGTCGGGATCGTACAGGCGGGCCAGCAGGACCGCGATCGTCGACTTGCCGGCGCCGGAGGGGCCGACGAACGCGACGAACTCGTTGGAGTCGATCCGAAAGGAGACGTTCCGAAGCACCGGTTCGTCGTCGTAGGCGAAGGAGACGTCGTCGAACGAGATCGGGAACGGGCTCTCCGGAACCGGACGGTCGCCGCCGGCCGGTTCCTCGCGGCGACGGAGTTCGCCGATGAAGTTCTGGGTTCGGATCAGGTGGGGGAACGTGCCCTCGACCCGGTAGAAGTAGTTGTTCGCCTGGCTCAGCCGCGGCGCGAGCTGGAACATCGCGAACAGGAACATCCCGAGCGCGGCCAGCGACAGGCCCGTAAATCCGATCGCGACGTAGATGAGTCCGAATACCATCGACGCCGCCGCGAAGTTGTACACGTTGTCGATGAGCGCCTCGTTGCGGCCGAGCTTGATCGACGACCGCGTGTAGGTGTCGATGTGGGTCGAGAACCGGTCGAAGAGCTCGTCGGTCAGCGTGAACAGCTTGACGTCCCGGATCCCCTGAGTGCCCGCCTGAACCGAGCGTTGAATCTCCTCGTTCGCGTCTGCGACCCGGTCCCCGATCGTGTACCCGGGCTCGACGATCTTTCGCACGAACAGCGTCAGCCCGCCGAGCATCACGCCCGCGGCCAGCGTCAGCCTCGGCGCGAGGTAGAGCGCGATTCCGAGGTAGACGCCACAGAGCAACAGCTCCTTGACGAACTTGATGACGTCGCGGATGACCTTCCCCGCGATCTCGGCCTGCGTGACGATCGCGTTTAAAATGTCGTCGGACCCCTCCTCGTCGAAGTACGAGACCTCCGCGCGGAGGGCGCTTCCGAACGCGTCGGTCTGGAGGTGCCGAACGTACCGGGTCTGCAGGGCGATCCGGAGCCACTCGACGAGAAACGTCGTCGCGAACCGCACCGCCATGATCGCAATGACTCCGAGAACGACCGTTCCGAGCGAGAAGGGGATCCCCAGCGTGTCGTAGATCGCAACGAAGACGGCCACCTCGCCGCTGGCGTCGGCTGTCGGGTCGCCGGGCTGCTGGACGATCTCGACGATCGGGATGATGAAACTGATCCCGATCCCCTCGAGCAGCGCGGTCACGACGCTGGCGGCGACGATGGCGGCAGTAAGGACGGGGCGAAACGTCGCGACCTTGTAGAGCCCGCGAAGCTTCTCCCGGCGAGAGATATCTTGCGTATCCATCTACTGAACCCGACTTCATAGCCGAACCACTATAAGATTATTACTCTCTATCGCGGCGAAGATTTACCCGCTCGTCGCCGACGAACGGGTTTTCGCGACGAAGTCGCCCACCGCCTTCCCGCGCCGTCGAACGTCGCCGAGCTGCTCGAGCCGATCCTCGACGATCGGGTTCTCGAGGATCTCGCATCGCTCGGGTGCCGGTTCCGGCGGGACAGTGCCACGCGGCCGCGATTTCGCGGTCGCTAGATCGGCTCCGTAACTAGTATCCGAGACGAGTTGTACCTACTCTCCTCGAGAATACTAAATATCTGTCGGGCCTCAGATTCGCGACTTTCGACCCGAAATCGACGCCCTCGGCAGCGGGCGCGGGCTCGAGTCGCGGCCCGATCGACGGGAACCGCAGCGCCGTTCCGTGCGGCGCTCGCGACGGATTCGCGGACGAACCGCGGTCCGTCGGTGCCGCCGTCAACGCCGAATCGGGCGCCGTGCGGAAATCGGTCGATCGCGTCTCGGCGCCGGCGTCGTCAGCGCCGCTCGCGGCGGTGACCGCGGTTCGATCGACCGACAACCGAGCGGACCGGTCGCCGTTCGCCGATCGGCGGTCGATCGCGGCGAGCCGGACTACCTCTCCGATACTAATATAATTACTATAACTGATATAATGGGTCGGTGTCGGTTCGCGCGGCGTCGCCTCGAGTCCCCTTCGAACGTCGGTCCCGGTGCAGCGGGAGGCGGCTCGAGGTCGGGCGCCTCGAAGAGGACCGACTCGGCGCGGACGGGGAACAGTCGGTCCGCCGCCTCCGGACGGCGACGCTTCCGACGACCGCAGCGCACTTACTCCGAGAGTTCGTACCGAACCGACATGGATACGACGAGCACGGAACGCGGTGGGAACGCGTGAGGTGGAGCCGTAGCCGGAGGCCCGCGACGCGCGGACGACGCGCCCGTCCGAACGGAACCGCGCTCGACTCCCGGCGACGCGATGCTCGCTGACGCGCTCGAGTACCCGAGCAGGGGAGCGCCGACGGTCGGCGTCGCGGGAATCGTCGTCGCCATCGCGGTCGGCTGCCGGTACGTCGTCGAGTTCGTCCCGTCGATCGTCGCGGTGCTTCCCGGCGCGGCGACGGCGCTCGCGCTCGCCGTCCTGGTCGGCTACCTGTCCCGGGTCCTCGTCGACGAGGGTCGAGCGCCGCCGCGGCTCGAGGTCGGCCCGTCGGCGCTGTCGGGGATCAGATCGCTGGGGATCGCTGCGGTCTTTCTCGCGGGACCCGTCGCGCTGTTGCTCGCGACGGCGTCGTCGTTCGCCGAAGCGGGAGCCGGCGGAAGCGGCGAGATCCCGGCCGCGTTTCTGGTGAGTTCGACGGCGACGCTATTTCTCTTCCTCGCGTGCGCGTACGCGCTTCCGGCCGCGGCCGCCGCCGCGACGAAGACGGGGTCGGTGCGCGCGGCCTTCGACCGCGAGCGGGTGGCTCCCGCCCTCGGTCGGCTCCCCTACGTCACCGCGTGGACGACCGGATTCGCGCTGCTCGGCATCGGACTCGTGCCGATTTCGATCGCGATCCGGTCGGGGGACATCGCCGGACTGCTCGCGGCGCTGTTCGGCGCGTACCTCGTTCTCGCGGGGAGTCGCGTCGTCGCCACCGGATACCGGCGCGCGACGACGGCGGGTAACACGACGCCTATCGACGCCTGATCGGACCTGTGACGGCGAAACCGAGAAAACGGCGAGGCGACGGGCCCCGACGGCGCTCAGAGGCGCGGTACCTGGGAGTCGGCCGCTTCGAGGCGTCGGTTGTGTAACGCCTCGCCGGACGCCCCGTCGAAGAGGTGGATCGCGGATTCGGGAACGTGAGCGGTCACCGTCTCGCCGCTCTCGAAGCGGCGCATCCCGTCGATCGTCGCGATGATCGACGTCCCGCGGACCGACGAGTCGTCGCCGAACTGCAGGTAGACGATGTTCTCGTCGCCCATCGGTTCGATCACGTCGATCGTCGCCGCGATATCGTGCTCGCCGGAGGGCGCCCCCTCGGAGATCTCGATATCCTCCGGGCGAATGCCGAGCACCGGGTTCGACGACTCGGGAAGTTCGGCCGCGATCTTGTCCGCGATCGGATAGTCGAACGAGTCCGCCTCCAGGACCGCCCCGTCGGGTTCGTCCCGGAGCGTCGTCTCGACGAAGTTCATCGACGGCTCCCCGACGAACCCCGCGACGAACCGGTTCGCCGGCCGGTGGTAGCACTCGAGGGGCGTCCCGACCTGCTGGAGCCGTCCGTCGTCGAGGATCGCGACGCGGTCGCCCATCGTCATCGCCTCGGTCTGGTCGTGGGTCACGTAGACCGTCGTCGTGTCGAGTTCCTCCTGGAGGCGCTGGAGTTCGGTTCGCATCTCCGCCCGGAGCTTCGCGTCGAGGTTCGAGAGCGGCTCGTCCATCAGGAACACCGACGGGTCGCGGACGATGGCCCGACCGAGCGCGACGCGCTGTTGTTGGCCGCCGGAGAGCTCGCCCGGCTTTCGGTCCAGCAGCTCCGCGATCCCCATCATCTCCGCCGTCTCCTCGACGCGTCGTGCGATCTCGTCGTCGGCCATGTCGGTCGATTCCTCGAGCCCGAACGACATGTTCTCCCGGACGGTCATGTGCGGGTACAGCGCGTAGGACTGAAACACCATCGCGATGTCCCGGCTTTTCGCGGGGACGTCGTTTATCACCCGGTCTCCGAGGCGGATCTCGCCCGAGCTGATCGACTCGAGTCCGGCGATCATGCGCAGGGTCGTCGATTTGCCACAGCCGGACGGGCCGACGAGGACGAGGAACTCGCCGTCGTCGATATCGATCGATACCTCGTCGACGGCAACGATCTCGTTCCCGTCGTCTTCGGTGAAGATTTTCGTGATGTTGTCGAGTTTGGTTTGTGCCATAGTCAGAACCTCGTTGCGGGTCGAATCGGTCGTCGGGCGGTCATACGCGAACCCCCTCCGCGAACTTGTCGGCGAACAGGAGGTACACGATCAGGGTCGGCAGCGCCGTGATCAGCGCGCCCGCCATCCGGAGCGGGTAATCGACGCCCTCGAGGGCCTCGCCGAGCCCCGACAGGATCAGCGTCGTCGAGGCGGCGGGATCGTTGACGCTCCCGATGAGCGTCAGCGAGAACAGGAACTCGTTCCAGATCTGCGTGAACTGGAAGATGAACACGACCGCGAACATCGGGATCGACAGGGGCAACACGATCCGCCTGTAGATCCGCGAGACGGATGCGCCGTCGAGTCGCGCGGCCTCGATCATCTCCCACGACATCGTCTTGTACTGGGACCGGAACAGCATCGTACAGATCGGGATCCCGTACGCGGTGTGGGTGACGATGAGCTCGAGGAGCGTCGCCTGGTGGGACGACAGGACGAGTCCCAGCCGGTGATCGAGCATCGCGTACTGCGACCAGAACTGGGTGAGGGGGATGACGACCGACTGGTAGGGGATGAAGATCCCCGCGATGAACAGGACGAAAACCGCGACCTGTCCGCGCCAGTCGACGAGCGTCAGTCCGTACGCGGCCATGCTCCCCAGCACCGCACAGAGGATCGTCGCGGGGACGGTGAAAACGAGGCTGTTCACCAGCCCCCGCGAGAGGGCGTCGAACGCGAACGCCCACTTCTCGATCGTCGCACCATCGGGACCCGGGGGAGCGAACGGCTGCGTGTTGATCAGGGCCTCGGAGGTCTTGATCGAGGTGACGAACCCGGACTGAACCGGTATCAGGTAAAAGATCGTCAACCCGACCAACGCCGCGTACAGCCCGACCCGGGTGAGGTCGAGCCGATCGTACAGGCGTTCGTCCGCGACGGTTCGCTCGGCCGAAACTGTCTCGTCTGTCATAGGTTACCTCGCTTGTACTGGGTGTACAGGTACGGCGCGATCACGGCCAGCGAGAGGACGAACAGGGTCAGCCCGATCGCGGAACTGTAGGCCCACTCGGAGTTGTTGAACCCCTCGCGCATCATCTTGGTCGCGAGGATGTCCGACCCCTGGCGCGGCCGGTAGCCGTCGAAGACCGCGTACAGGAAGTCGAACGCCTTCAGCGCGAACAACACCAGCACGACCGTCGCGCTGACGATCGCGGGACGCAGCTGGGGGACGATCACGCGCCGGTACATCCGGAACGTTCCCGCGCCGTCGACTCTGGCGGCCTCGTACTGCGCGGTCGGGATCGACCGGAGCGCAGCGAGGTAGATGACCATCGTGTACCCGCTGAACTGCCAGACCAGCGCGAAGATGACCGCCCCGAGGACGATTCGCGGGTCGCCGAGCCAGTTGTACGGACCCAGGCCGAACAGCCCGAAGAACTGGTTGATGATCCCGTCGTTGACGTTGTACATCCACCGCCAGAACTGGGCGGTGACGATAAACGACAGGGCGAACGGGAGGAGATACACCGTTCGAAACGTCCGACCGAATCGGATCTCGCGGTCGAGCAGGATCGCCAGCACGAGCCCCACCGCCAGACACGCGAGAGTGAAGACGACGAGCAGGACCACGGTGTTCCGGGTCGCCTCCCAGATCGACGGATCCTGGACCATCGCCCAGTAGTTCTGCAGTCCGAGGTCGGTGTAGTCCGGACGACCGAACCCGGAGTGGTCGGTCAGCGACAGGAGGAAGTTCCACCCGATGGCGCCGTAGACGAACAGCCCCATCAGGATAAACGGCGGACCCCAGAACGGCGCCGACTGGAGGAAGTCGCTGTCGCGCCAGCGGCCGGCGGTCGAGCGCTCGTCGGCCGTGCCGCCGTCCGTCCGGACGCGTCGCTCGGTTCGCACGGTCCGTAAAAACGCTACGAGACGTTTCATGTGAACTGTCAGTTAGATCGCGTCCATGAACCCGGTGGTCGCCGCGTCGACGTCGAAGGGGTCCGCGAAGTTGTTGTTGAGAACGTCCTCGAGCGACGACTGGGTGCTCTGGTCGACGGCGAGTCCGTGCGCGAGCGTCGGCGGCTTCTCGGAGGCCGCCTCGAAGTCCTCGATCGTCTCCGTGAGGTAGTCGTTGAACTCCTCGGTCGAGACGTCGGATCTGGTCGGGATCGACCCCTTGTACTGGTTGAACGCGACCTGGGCCGTTTCCCCGCCAGCGAACCGCAGGAACGTCGCCGTCGCCTCGGGGCTCGGGTTGTCGCCCGGATAGATAAAGGAGTCGATGTGGAGGCCGTACATGTCCTCGGTGCCCGGGTATCGGATGGCGCCCCACTCCTCGCCGTACTCGAGATCCTCGTTGATGTACGCGCCGGCGACCCAGTTCCCCTCGTGGATGAACGCGGCGTCGCCGCTCATGATGTCCTGGTTGACCTCGGTGAAGCCGACCGAGGCGGCGTCGTCGTTGATGTAGTTCGAGAGGAGCTCCTCGAGCGTCTCGAACGTGTCGCGGACGGCGGACTCGTCGCCGTCGCCCTCGATGAAGCTCATGTAGGCGTCGTACCCCTGCGTGCTGAGCATGACGACCGCCCAGGTCTGCAGGATCGCCCACGCCTCGAGGGACATCGCCAGCGGCGTCGCGTCCGTTTCGGAGTCGATCGTCTCGAGGGCGTCGATCAGCGCGTCGACGTCGTCGAGCGACTCGGGGTCGACGCCGGCGTCCTCGAGGACGCCGACGTTGTAGAAGAGGTCGTTCATCCGGTGGGAGCCGATCGGCACGGCCGAGTACCCGTCGTCGAACTGGCAGGCCTCGACCGCCTCCTCGACGTGTGCGTCCTCGAGGCCGGCTTCCTCCCAGACGTCCGACTGGATGTCCCCGAGGACGCCGTCGTACTGCTCCAGGTTCGAACCGGGCCACCCGGCGAACGCGCTCGGCGGGTCCCCGCTGTTGAGCCGGGTCGAGACCGTCTGGTCGAGGTTCTCGTTTCCGCCCCCGCCGATCGGCTTGTTATTGAGGTCGACGTCCGAGTGTTCCTCCTCGAACGCGCTGAAAAGTGCGTCCGCGGCTTCCGCACCGTCGCCGCCGGTCCAGCCGTGGAGGACCTCCAGCGTGTTCTCGCTTTCCTCCTCTCCGGTGAGACAGCCCGCGAGCGACGCCATTCCCGCCGCACTCGCTGCTCCTACCCCTTTCAGCACCCGTCGCCTCGAATGCGAGTTATTATTGGACATAGTCCACTCGATTACCTCGAAGAATTAATCTCACTTAATGTTTGTGGTGATGGCTGGCACTCCCCGTGCGGGAGGAACAGGGTACGGCGTCGTTTGCTCGCTCTCGGCGACGACGATCGAACGACGACCTCGAGAACGATCCGACGGACGCGGCGATCCCCCGTTCGTTTCGTTCGCCGTCGCCGTACATTTTCTGACAACTCGAAACGCCACGACAATTTAAACATGTCAGGGTTTTTCCGACGGCAGAATCGTGGTCCCGATCGGTTCCGAAACGAGGAGTGTCGGTATCGCCCCCGTCGAGGCGATTCCGGGTTCTCGGGGCGACGCTGCAGCCGACGATCGACCGAGCGACGGCGATCGATCGAGGTGCCGACCCGAAACCGCTCGGTGGTTGCACTCGATATCGAAATCCGGTACCCGCGGTGACCGCGTAGTGGCCGAGTCGGGCCCGCGACTACTCGGCGTCGGGGAGCCGCCGCTTCGCCAGCGCCATCGGATCCTCGTCGGCGAACGGCCGAAGGGAGACGGTAAACGCCATCGACTCGGGTCGGACCTGGTACTCCGGAAGCGGCGTGGTCGGCGTCCCGCCGACGCCGGTGACCGCGTGGTCGAGGTCGAGTCCGACGGAGTCGCGCTCTTCGAGTTCGTACCCGTGGTCGGCCTCGTCGAGGTTCGCGTACTGCTCGAGATTGACGTGCATCTCGGGGTGGGCGACGGCCGCGAGGCCGACCCCGTCGTCGTTCGTGACGGCGGCCCAGCGAGTTTCGGCCTTGTTCCCGTTGTCCTGTGGCGGCAGGTAGGGAACGTGCTGCTCGTCTACCGACCCCGAGTAGCGCCCGACGCGGACGCCCCACTTGCGGTCGGGCATCGTCTCCTGGGGACCGCGGCCGTACCACTCGAACTCGCCGAACGAGTCGGGGAGCTCGAGCCGGACGCCGACCTTCGGCAGCCAGTCGCCGATCGCGCTCCGGAGTCGATCGTTGGGGTCCGACTCGACGTCGAGGACGACCTCGCCGGTCCCGAAGAACCGGTACGCGTACCGCGTCGCGAAGCCGGGGCCGTACCCCTCGTCGTCGGCCTCCTCGAACTCGTCGAGGTCGTACCACAGCACTGCGCTCTCCGGCGGTTCGTCGAACCCGTCCGCGAGCGCCTCGTCGTCGAGCGCGGCGTCGTAGACGGCCGCGGCGTCGACCGTTGTCTCGGTGTAGCGGTCCTGGTCAGCGTTCTGCCCGATCCGAACCGGTGCGCCGCTCGAGTCAATGCTCCCGACCGAGTGGTCCTCGGCGGCCAGTCGCTCGCCGTCGAGGTACAGCCGGAGCTCGTCGTCGTCGCAGACGCCCGCGAGCGTGTGCCACCCCTCGCGGGCCGTCTCGGGGATCGGCGCCTGCAGCGTGACCCAGTCGCCGTCGTAGACGAAGAACTCGAACGCGTCGCCGCCGGACGTCTTCAGCGCGTACTGGTAGTCGCCCTTGGCGAGCAGCGGGCCGTGGTTGGCGTCGTCGATCCCCTCGAAGGTCACCTCGACGGTGAAGCCGGTCTCGGTGAAATCGAGGGCGTCGGGGGTGCCGACCTCGAGGTAGTCGTCCTCGCCGTCGAGCGCGACCGCGTCGCCGGCGGCGCCGTCGACGATCTCAGGATCACCCCGGAGCGCACCGTCGGCCCCCGTCGGGGACGCGTCTGGCGTGGCCAGTCCGCCGTCCTCGGCGGCTCCCCCCCCCGACCCCTCCCCGGCGGCGCGGGGGGCCGGGTCCCTCCCGGCGCGGGGGCCCCCCGCGGCCGCCC